>NZ_DEVJ01000072.1:0-9332 GCF_002362875.1 Empedobacter sp. UBA3239
TTTGCTTTTGAATACAACACTGATAAAATAACAAAAGGCAAACAAACGTTTGCCTTTTGTGTTATTGTGAATTATACGTTGTGTGGTAGCAACACATTTAGAGCAGTACCTCTGATAAACTAACCTCCTACCCCTACCCAATAAATTCTTTTATAATAATGGATATTATAAATATTATTATCCAAAAAATAATAAAAACTAAAAAATTAGGGATTTTGTCCAATATTTTTAGAGTTTTAGAGCTATTAATTTTATATTCTACAGAGTGTAATCTTTGTTTAAGATATATATAAACCAGAGTGATTACAGGTAATGTAAATAATAGAAAATATGGTATTTTACCATAGCTAGCTATATAACTAATAAAATTTGAGTTATATTTTTTCTCTATAGAATTAATCATTATTGTTAAAAATAGAGTTATAGGAACTCCTAAGGCAAAAGCTGTAAATAAATATTCTGCTCCTTTATATTGTTTACCATTTTTAGCCATTTTATAAACCTTGTAGGCTACAAAGTCAAATACTATCATTTTTTATCAAAATTATTTTCTACATAGTCATATATGTGATTTCCTAAAGTAGCTTCTCCAATCGAGAGAGCAAAACCACAAGGGGCACATACAGCACTAACTCCAATTATTCCTGCATTTATAGCTGTTCTCGTTCCAACAGTATAATAATTACCTTTATCAATATCATTAATTACTGTTGTAACAGTCATAGCATATCCTAAAAGGGAAACTCCTTTACTTAAAGTTTTAATTCCTTTAAAAGTAGAACTATTTAGTTGACGAAGGCTTCCTTTTTCAATAAATGTTTTATTATCAGTTAAAAATACTCCTGCACGAGCATCAACAACTTTTTCTAAATTTTTTGATGCTTCACTTATTACCGAACCTGTAATTCCGACAGCACTAGCTTCATCAGAATTAACAATACTATCTAAATTAGAAGAAGAACCTTCATTATTTGAATTTGTTTTTTCTGAATCTGAGTTATTATTTGAAGTTTCTGTCCATGAACCATTTTCGCCTAGGGTAACGGTAGAATCTCTAACGCTAGTAAAAGTATTATTCGTTTTTCCATCAGAATAGTCTGAATACCCTTTATCTATAGCTTGTTGTTTAGATGTTATACCATCCACCCAAGACCATTTGTTTCCTTTTCTTACCCAATCAGTTGCTTCCATCCCATCAGGGTCTATGAAGAAAACAGGATTATTAAGAGCATAAGTATAAGGAGAAAAACGTCTTGATTTTTCAGCTAATGGGTCAATGTTGAACCAACGTCCAATTGCAGGGTCGTAGTTTCGAGCGCCGTAGTCGTAAAGGTTTAAGTTTAATTCTTCTTGTAGTTCTTTACCGTTGTATTTGTACTTATAACCATTCATTATCATAAATATATGAATTAAAAAGAATTGGTCGTACAAAAAAAGCCCAACCGAAGTTGAGCTTTTAAAAATATAGATGAAAGGGTAATAATTTACTCTCCTAAATATAGAACTGTTTTGGCATCGCCGTCTACAGTTACTTTAGTCAAGTTATATTTTGCTAAATTTTTCATTGATTTGTCCCATTTTTTACCGCTTAAAGCAGCTTTGGATTTTAATTCATTCAAATCAATGTTTTCGTTAGCTTTTAAAATTTCAATAATTTGAGTTTCTTCTTCTGTCAATTCGTAAGCTGGTGCAGCTTTTTCTGGACGCATTTGAGGGAAGAATAAAACTTCTTGAATAGATGGATTATTTGTTAAGAACATAATCAAACGGTCCATTCCGATTCCTAAACCTGATGTTGGAGGCATTCCGTACTCTAAAGCACGTAAGAAATCTTGGTCGATGAACATAGCTTCGTCGTCACCTCTATCAGCTAAAGCCATTTGTGCTTCAAAACGCTCACGTTGATCGATAGGGTCATTTAACTCCGAATATGCGTTAGCAATTTCTTTTCCACAAACCATTAATTCGAAACGCTCAGTTAATTCCGGATTATCACGGTGTTTTTTAGTCAATGGAGACATTTCTTTTGGATAATCTGTAATGAAAGTTGGTTGAATGTAGTTTCCTTCACATTTTTCACCAAAAATTTCATCGATTAATTTTCCTTTACCCATCGTCTCATCAACCTCGATTCCCATTCCTTTAGCAGCTTCAAATAATTCTGCTTCAGATTTTCCATCGATATCAAATCCTGTGAAATCAATAATCGATTGACGCATTGTTACACGTTTGTAAGGCGCTTTGAAATCAATTTTATGTTCTCCAAAAGTTGCTTCAGAAGTTCCATTAACAGCGATTGCACAATGTTCTAATAATCGTTCTGTGAAATCCATCATCCAGTTGTAATCTTTGTAAGCAACATAAATTTCCATTGCTGTAAATTCTGGATTATGTGTACGATCCATTCCTTCGTTACGGAAGTTTTTAGAAAATTCGTAAACTCCATCAAAACCACCAACGATTAATCTTTTTAAGTATAATTCGTTCGCGATTCTTAAATATAATGGAATATCTAATGCATTATGATGTGTAATAAACGGACGAGCTGCTGCACCTCCAGGAATCGATTGTAAAACAGGAGTTTCTACTTCCATGTATCCACGATCGTTGAAGAAATTACGCATTGCGTTGAATAAACGTGTACGTTTTAAGAAAATTTCTTTTACGTGAGGATTTACAACCATGTCTACGTAACGCATACGGTAACGCAATTCTGGATCTGTAAAAGCATCAAATACATGACCTTCGTCGTCAGTTTTTACAATTGGTAATGGACGTAAAGTTTTTGATAACAACGTTAATTTTGTTACGTGAACAGAAATTTCACCCACTTTAGTTTTGAATTCATATCCTTCAATTCCAATAAAATCTCCGATATCCATCAATTTCTTGAAAATTGTATTGTACTCAATTCCTTCTTCAGACGAAGAAATATCATCTCTCGAGATATAAACCTGTACACGACCTTCGCTATCTTGTAACTCAGCGAAAGAAGCTTTCCCCATTACACGAACACTCATCAATCGTCCGGCAAGCTTGACAACCTTTCCTTCTTCGTACTTTTCCTTAATTTCTTTAGAATTAGAAGTTACCACGAATTCTTCGGCAGGGTAAGGCTCAACGCCTAAGTCTCTTAATTGTTGTAGTTTTTCTCTACGAATAATTTCTTGTTCAGACAATTGCATAGTGAATATAATTTATATAAAATGAATGCAAAATTATGAAAAATAATCTTGATTCACGAAGTTTTTATGATTTAATAATGTAAGAATTATCAGTATTGATGCGAGTTTTAGTCTACTAACTCAAAACGACGCTCTAACGTGTAATCCGTATCTTGAAATTTCACCTTTTTGGTTTCGATACTATACGAAATCCATCCATTATCTTTGATACGAGAAGTTGTTTTTACATAATATTTGATATCGTCTTTCAATCTATTTTCAGATGGTTGTTCTGTTCCTAATTTTGTTGCTAATTCTTTTAGATAAGTATACCAAGAATTGGCCAACCAATCTTTATCGGCTTCCTGAAAACTTGACATAATGTAATTGGTTTGCGAAACTCCAATCTCATTCAATTTCAATTCTGTTGTCGCTGGAGTAGGAGAAGTGCTGAATAAATTGTCCAAGTACGACTTATAAACAAAAGGCTCACTTTTTAAAGTAAAATTACTTTTTCCATAAAAATGATGGAATTGACGAATGTCTTTGTCAAATAATTTAACAATATTTTCTTCTGTAGAATATTGTTGAAGATTCTTTTTGATTAACGCAATCGCAGTAGGATTATCCAAATATTTATTCTCTAAATCTTCTGAAGATAAAACCAATTGTTTAATCGTTTTATCTAAATCTGTATAACCTAAAAATCGTCCGTCTTGATCTATTTTAAAGGAAATCGAAACATTATTAACTAACGAAAAAGGATTATTTAAAAATGATTTTGAATTGAATTGTACATTTCTAAAATTCCACTTTACAATGGTTTCATTTTGATAGACATTTTCAACCTGAATAATAACGTTATAAGTGTATTGTTCTTGATGCGAAATCGTATCATCTTCCAATTTCACTTCACTTGTTGTTACATTATATCGTTTTTCGTTTCCAATATTCCAATATGTTTTCGGGAAAATAATCGTTTCCTGAGGTGCATTAAAAATAGTATCATTTTCAACAACCGGTGAAATTGTATCTTGAATAGGATCTTGGGCAAATATTTTTATCGAAAAAAATAGAAAAAACAGATAATATGTAAAATTAATTTTCATTTATAAGTAATCAAACTAATTCAAAAATAGAGCAAATTATCTAAAATGAAGTTTGAAATTCGTTAAAAAATAAAATTTAGTCATTTAAAAGTTTTATACTTAATTGATTAACTGTTTTCTTAGAACCAATATTTAAGCTAAATAAATATTCAGATTTGATTAAAATTGAATTCAAATCGTACGTATTTTCATATTTCACTTTTAATTCAACTGTTTCCGAATATTTTTTGATTTCTTTTTTTACTTGTTCTTGAGACAAATTCAGTTTAGCATCATTCAACATATAATACGCCATTTCTTCCCATAATTTTTCAAAATCATCTTTGCTCAAATTTTGGTCAGAAGCAATTGTATACGTACCTTTTTCTTTGTTGATGTTTTTTAGATAAGTATTTGTTGTCGAAGAAATAGGAAATCCAAAAATATTTTCCTGTACTGATTTTCCTTCATAGGTTTCGCCTAAACGAAAATATTGTCCATTAAAATAATTGAAAACATGAATTTCTTGCTCAAAAACATACGGAACATATGTTTTCGATTTGACCATTTCCTCAATGTACGCAATATTTGCCTTATAATCATCAGATTTTTTGCGCTGTTTGCCAAGTTTATCTGTTATTTTAAGCAATTTTTCTTCAATCTGAGGAACATTTAATAATTCTAAAAATTCTCCAGAAGGATTTGTTGTGAATTCGTATTCTATTCCTTCAGAATTATTGATAAAATCGCGGTAAAATTCATCAGGATCATTGGATTGATTTTTACCATTTACAAATGTATACTTATTGGCAAAATCATTCTTGTCAACCAATTCCATCGATTTATTTGATTGGTTGATGACTTTAGAAACCGTATCATTTACAGAAATCGAAAAGTTACGATCTGTAAATGAGTAGTTATATATTTTGTTTAATTCTAAATTTGGTTTTACCTGTACAGATTTTTCTTCAAAATTCACCTGCGCAAAAATGGCAGGAGAGTATAGTAAAATCAAGGTAAATAGGCTTGTTTTCATTCTCTCTAAAAGTTGTACAAATATAGAATGATTATTGAATATCCAAGTTATTTATTGAACGAATCATTGTATCAATTGGCTTAGTTTCCGAAATTTCTTTTTCCATCAAAGTTCCACCGATTTCTTTCAGCTTTTTAACCTGCGGAATAAATCGATTTTCTAGCGAACCTATAGCTTTATTGTAACTTTGGGTTGCTTGGTTTAGATTATGACCAACCGTAGCTAAATGTTGTATTAAAACATTCACACGATTGTATAACTCTATTCCAGCATCTCGCATTTGATATATATTTTCCGCAACATTTAATTGTTGCCAGCTAAACGCAATTGTGCGAAGCATTGTAATCAAAGTAGTTGGTGTTGCAATAATTATTCTATTGTTTAGTGCATCTTCTATCAAAGTTCGCTCCAATTCTAACGCAGCACCAAAAGAACTTTCAATTTGCAGATACATCACCACATAATCGGGTGCTTCTGTGTATTGATTCCAATAAGCCTTAGAACTCAAATTCTTTAAATGTTCGCGTACAGCTTTCGCGTGCATTTGCAAATGATGTTTTCTCAAATTTTCATCTTCCGTTTCGAACGCAAGCATATATTGGTTTAACGGAACTTTAGAATCTACAATTACTTTTCGATTTCCAGGAAGATTAACGATTAAATCTGGGCGAAGCAAACCATTTTCTGATTGAACAGAAGTTTGTTCTTCAAAATCACAAAAAGACGACATTCCAGCAAATTCAACCACACGTCGCAAACCAATTTCTCCGTATTTTCCTCTTGTGTGTGAAGTTTTAAGAGCAGAAACTAATGTATTGGTTTCTTTTTGCAATTTATCAGTTGTACCACGCATTGAATCTAAGAAAACTTTAATTTCTGAATAAGCGCCTTCTCGAGCTTTTTCTATTTCGGATATTTTTCCGTCAAATTTATTCAAGCTTTCATTTAATGGTTTGATTAACGAATCAATCGCTTGTTGACGTTTTTCTAAATCGTTTTGAGAATTAGAAAAATGTTTATCCAATGTTGTTTTCGCTAAATCAAGAAATTGTTCGTTATTACTTTTCAAAACTTGAGCTGAAAGTGCTTCAAATTGCTCTTTTAATCGTTCATTGGTTTCGAGCATAAACGATTTTTGCTCCTCCACAGCTTTCATTGCTTCTTGATGGCGAACCGTTAATTCTGTATTTTTTTCGCGCTCTTTTTGCCATTGATCCAAATTGAAATTTGCATCATCTTTTATTTCGATAAATTCATTTTTTAGCGAATCATATTGTTTCTGAAGTTCTTGGTGTTTTATTTCATTTCCAATTATGGCTGAATTTGCTTTCGATTTTGAATATAAAAAACTGATAACGGCTCCAATGATAAAAAAAAGGATGGATGAAAGTATGATTGCGCTGTTCATAATCTTAAAATTTAAACAAAGGAACGATTTTATACGACACAATATGTCGTTATTAAAAATAAAATCATAAAAAAACGACTTCTAAGAATCGTTTTTTGATCTTAAATTAATTGTTTTGATCTCTTTAGATAATTTTTGTGCCTTTTATAAAATTAATGTTAAGAAAAAAGACAGCTTGAAAAAAGCTGTCTTTGTATGATTATAAATGAATAGAATCTTGGGATTCTGTCCTTAAATTATCTTTTGTTTCGAAGATAGAATTTTTGATGATTTGAGAACTTTCGTTCAAAATTGGTAAAATCTGGCTTTCGTCTTTTGTTTCTTTAAATCCTAGTTCTAAAATCGGATCGATATAATACAAAATACTTGATGTTAAAAGTAAAGAGATTATTAATCCTAAAGCCGCTCCTCCAAATCGATTAATGATTCCTAAACCAACTGCTTCTACTGTTTTTTGTGTTAAACTTGACGCTAATTTTATTGTGAAAAAAGCAATTGCAAATGTAATAACTAACGCAACCAAAGAAGTTAAGCTATCTGCAACAATGTTGTAAGAATCGACATAAACTTCGATGATTTGATAAAATTTAAAACTTAACCAAATTGCTACAAAAAAACCGACTAACCCAATTAATTGAGAAATAAAACCTTTGAAAAATCCGTTGATAAAACCAAAAGCTAACGCAATTAAAATCAGAATATCAAGTTGATTGAAATCAGTCATTAAGCGTTTTGTAATTGATGTTTTTCAGCGATTTTTTTCAATGTTCCAACTAAGACATCAATATCTTCTTTAGTTGTTTCGTATGAAAAAGATACACGTAAAGGCGTCATTTGATCAATTTCTTCTTCTGTGTACAATGTTTGCATAACTAATGAAACTTTTGCTGCACCAGAACTGCAAGCACTTCCTTGTGAAACAGCGATACCAGCTAATTCTAATTCGAATCCGATTAAGCTATCATGGAATGGTAATTTGATGCTTAATAATGCATACAAACTTTTGTCTAAATCATCTGATAATCCATTGAAAGAAACTTCTGGAATAGCTGATTTTAATTGATCGATTGTATATTGTTTAATTTCTTTGATGTGATTAACATGAGCTTCTAACTCATCAATTGCTAAATCAAAAGCTTTCGAAAGCCCAACAATTCCATACACATTTTCGGTACCAGAACGCATTCCTCTTTCTTGTCCTCCTCCAGCAATCAAGGCTTTTAAATGCGAAGCTTTTTTTGCATATAAAAATCCAGCACCTTTTGGTCCATGAATTTTGTGCGCTGAACAAGAAGCGAAATCCATTCCCAAATCTTGGAAATCTAAATCGTAATGACCAACTGTTTGTACCGTATCTGTGTGGAACAATGTATTATTTTCTTGACACAATTGCGAAATACGTTTAACATCTGTTAAATTTCCAATTTCGTTGTTGGCATGCATCAAAGAAACCAATGTTTTTTTAGATTGATCTTTAACCAATTCCTCTAATTGAGCATAATCAATGTCTCCATTTTTCTGAATATTGATGCGGATTACTTCAACTTTTCCACGATATTCTAAATCTTTGATACTTTCTTGTACACATTTGTGCTCCATATCCGAAGTAATGATACGTGTAACATCTAAATCATTTACACAAGAACGTATAATCGTATTGTTAGATTCTGTCCCACAAGAAGTAAAATAAATTTCGGCAGGAGAAACATTCAAACGCTGGGCAATGTTCTTTCGAGCCATTTCTATAAGAGCCTTGGCTTCTCTACCAAAAACGTGGGTAGAAGATGGATTTCCGAAAACATTTTTCATCACATTTGCCATTTCGTCAACTACTTCTGGACGAATTGCTGTGGTTGCTGCATTGTCTAAATATACTCTTTGCATTATCGATTATTTACTGTATTGTTGTTTACTTTGAGGTTTTGAACAACAAATTTAAGTAAAATGTAAGGATTGAAAAAGTAAAATGTTATTTAAAACGCATCAAGTCCGAAGACAAAAATCTCCACTCAGGTGTAAGAAGTATGCCTTCTTTTGCAATATACCATGGTGAGATTAAATCGTTGCTTGGATTAGAAAGAATATGAATGTCTTGACTTGGATAATAACTTTGAGCCAAAATGAATATATTATTCCCATTTTTATCTTTCGCTAAATCAATTACCATTACAGCATGACTTTTTATATTTCCCTTTTGAAAAAATACATCGCCAATTTGAATCTCTTTGATAGAGATTGGTTTTAATAATTCAGCAATTGTATTTGAATTTGTATTTTCTAAATAATAGATCAAATATTGCATGTATTTCGTATGAGAATAATCTCCTTTTACATAGTCAGTGTAAGGAATTGGCTTTGTAGAAATTTTAGACAATTTATCTATTTCATTGTATTTTTTCGAACGGAAGAAATACTCTAAACGCAAACTCATCATCGCATTTGCATTAAACTGTACATTTTTTTTGGGTTGTTCTAAATCTAAAACTCCTACATATATATTTGGATTAGATTTTTTTTGACCATCAAAAGAATAAACAGCTGTATTATTGTTTTTGAGCGGAAGGTTATTTATCCATTTACCAAAATCTGTATAATTTTGATTCCTTTCATAATTTGGGATCAGGGACAAAAGTTGG
>NZ_DEVJ01000051.1:0-49447 GCF_002362875.1 Empedobacter sp. UBA3239
CAAAATGCACAACGGGTTTATAATATATTTTAAATGAATAAAATTTATCTTGAATCAAAATCATTTACTTACCCAGATGAAATCGAAAGAAAGCAATATTCAGAAAAGTAAAAAAAATTCGAAACCATAGAAGTTGAGTATATACATACTTTAATTTCGATGCACAACTATAAGCTAACATTTGAAGAAGCTCAAAATTTAGAAGATATTAATTGGTGGTATAATTGTTTTATTAATAGATTAAATAAACTATCTCAGAGTCATTTATATCTAATCACTCATTATAACAGAAGTAGAAAAAATGAAAATTTATTCATTGATAAATATCTTTTTGAATATTATAATGAAATTTTCTATTACTATTATTATTCTGTAAGAGATATTATTGCTCAACTTATTAACGAAATAGAAGATTTAAAAATAAAGGAAAATGATATCTATATTAATAAATTGATTCCTAAAATTAAAGATAAAAATCTAAGAAAAGATTTTTCAAATTTTTGTACAAAAACTAATGAATCATATAAAGTTATCAGGAATGCTTTTAATCATAGGTTTTCACCAGATATAAATGATAATAGGTCTAAAATAACTGATTAAAAAAAAGATAATGTGTACGAATTTAGTTTTCCTAAATCTAATAAAATATCAAATAAAGAGTTTTATGAGGATACAGAACTTTTAATGAATGAATTACATAAACTAATTACAACATTGAATAGACAAATTCAAAAAAGATATTCCTTTATGAAATAATTTGTTAATTAAATATACTAAAAAAAGCTCGTGTCAAGTACTTGACACGAGCTTTTAAATAATAAATAATAAAAAACTATATAATAATCATTCTACAATTACCACATTGGCGTTTGCAAAAACGAAGATAATATTCCTGGAAAAATTCCCATCACAATTAAGATAACCATTCCGATGATTAAAAGGAAATTTGTTAATCCGTCTTGTGTTTTTAATTTGTTTTTCCCTTTTTTGAAATACATATAATTGATGATTTTGAAGTAATAATACATACTCAAAACTGCCATTACCAATGCAATTACTATCAAAAATAGGTTTTTATCGTTTGTTCCTCCAATACTCAATGCCATAAATTTAGCGAAGAAACCTCCTGTTAATGGAATACCTGCTAACGAAATCAAAGAAATTGTCATCGCTGCTGCTAAAACTGGATTTGCTTTCCCTAAACCAATGAAACTTTCAAATTTTGGATTTTTTAATTGATCAATCGTATAAAAAATAATGAAATTCGCAACCGAATAAGCGATCGTATAGAACATCAAAGCCTCTTTAGAAGCTGAATTGATGTTGAACAAAACAAATAACATGAAACCTGCTTGCGCGATTGATGAATAAGCCATCAAACGTTTGACAGATTTTTGAGAAACTGCTCCGAAGTTTCCGATAAATAACGTCAAAATGATGATTGACGCAAATAATAAACGGTAATATTCGGCATATTCTACATTTGTTGGGAATGATTTTAAGACTAAAATAAATCCTAAAAACGATCCTCCTTTGATGATTGTCGACATAAACGATGTAAACACAGTTGGTGTTCCGTCGTAAACGTCTGGTGTCCATGCGTGGAAAGGAGCTGCAGAAACTTTGAAACAAAATGCAAAGATGATTAGACACCATCCTGCGTAATAAATTGTTTCGAAATCTTTGTTATAGTTCACCAATTGATCAACCATAAAAGTTCCTGTTGCGCCATACAAAAATGTTACACCTAACATCAAAATTCCTGTTGAGAAAGCTCCCATCAAGAAATATTTTACAGATGCTTCTGTACTTTTTATACTTTCTTTATTTGCCCCTGCAAGAATGTACATCGGAATTGACATTAATTCGATCCCTAAGAACATAATTACTAAGTTGTGGAATTGTGCTAAAACTGCGATTCCCGTAAAAGAGAAGAAAATCAAGGCATAATATTCAGCCACATGTTTTCCTACTTTTCCGAAAGAATCTTTGTTCAGCAATAAGTAAAAAATTGCCAATCCAGCCAATGCGATAAAGAACGAAACGCCGTAAAGCGATTGTCCGATCATATTATCGAATTTTCCTGCAAACATTGAGCAACCTTTCAAATCGAAAATTCCTCCTACAATCATTCCGAAAAACAGAACAACCGAAAGAATATTTAAGGCACGATTATTTTTGATGTAGAATCCACTAAACATCAAAATAATACCTGAAAGTGCTGATAAAATAATCGTATTCATATCTATTTATTCAAAAATGATTAATGTGCTAATAAATTAAAAATTGGTGTTGGATAAACTCCTAAGATGATCACAATGATTGCAATGACAGATAAAACTGCAATTGGTCCAAAACCTCCTTTTTGAGCATCTTTTTGTTTGATGTTTTTTACTTCTCCAAACAATAATGCACTTGATAATCTCAACGTATAAACGGCAGATAAAATAACACCTAAACAAGCTACCACACATAAAACTGGATTGTGTGTAAACAATGCTGAAAGCATCATAAACTCTCCGATGAATGAACTTGTCAATGGTAATGCTACGTTTGCTAAACCGAATATCATGAATAAGATAGATAATGTTGGATCAACTTTCGCTAAACCACCAATCGATTTAATATCTGTCAAATCATATTTTCTTTCCATAATATCTACACATAACCATAATCCTAAAACTACTAAACCATGTGAAAACATTTGAAAATAAGCTCCTGTTACACCATTTGCTAATTCTGAAAATATAGAAACAAAAATTAAAGCCAAGTGAGCAATCGAGCTATATGCAATAATTTTCTTTACATTTTTTGCACTCAATGCGATTAACGACGCGTAAACTAATCCGAAAATTGCGATGTACGTAATGTATTTGAACAATTCTGAAATCGTTGGGAACATCCCCAAATACCAAGTAACCACTGCAAATAATCCCATTTTCGCCATCAAAGCTGAAAGTACAACTGTTAATGGAGTTGGAGATGTTTTATAGATGGTTGGTTGCCATGTGTGAAATGGGAAGATTGGAATTTTAATCACAAAAGCGATTAAGAATAACAATGCCAACGCTGTGTTTGTTGAATAATGCGGTCCTGTAACTTGTACAACATCTGTTAATAAAAACGATGCTGGTTGTAAGAAAAATCCGATGTAAATAATTCCTCCTAACATAAACATCGATCCTAAAATCGTGTATAAGAAGAATGTCATATTTGCGCGAATTTTGTCTTTTCCAATTCCGAATAATCCGATTAAGAAATAAACTGGAATTAAAACAACTTCCCAGAAAAAATAGAATAAAATTAAATCTTCTGCTAAGAAAACTCCGTTTAATCCTGCTAAAGTGATTAGCAATAATCCGTAGAATGTATTGCTATATTTTTGTTTTGTTGTTGATAAATAAACAAAAAGAGCTAAGTAAGTAAGGTTAGTTAATAAAATCATTAATCCTCCCAAACCTTGAGCATTTAACGCGAAATAAGTTTTAACGCTGTTGAAATTGAACCATTGTGTTTGAAACGTTAACTCGTTGTTTCCACCTTTGCAAGTGATAAACAAGTACAACGCCAACAATGCTCCACCAACGAATGCTCCTAACCATCTTTGTGGTTTTTGACCTTGCATTAATAGCATAAAAACTCCTACTATTAATGGTAAAATGATAAATAAAGATAAAAGCATTACTAACCTATTTTGAAATTAAATACCCCATAAAAAAGATTGCGATACCTGCCACGATTCCTACAACCATTAGCATAATATAGAATCCTACATTTCCGTTTTGTAGCTGACGTACATTTTTTGATGCGCGACCAGAAACAGTTCCAACTCCTAAAACAAAAGCTGCAATTCCTGCTTTTTCTACATATTTTTTCAAGACATCACCTAATTCGAACAATGGTTTTACAATTGAATTGTCGTATAATTCGTCGATGTACCATTTGTCTTCAAAGAATTTTGCAATTCCAGTTGCTTCACCATCTACATGATTTGTGTATTTCTTGATGGCATAATAAATTGCACCAAGCACACAAAGTAATAAAGCTCCCATCATCATCCATTCTGTTGCGTGAGAAACGTGATGAGCTTCTCCGATTGATACAACTCCACTTAAGAAAGTTTGAAGTTTATGTCCGTCTTGCATAAACAACGCTGGAATTCCTACATAACCAGCAAAAACAGAAAGAACTGCTAAGATGATTAATGGAATTGTCATTGCTGCTAGACTTTCGTGCGGATGAGCATCTTTATCTCTTAAATCTCCTAAGAAAGTCATCGCATATAAACGGAACATATAGAATGCTGTCATCACAGAAACAATAAACCCGATTCCGTAAACAACTGGATTAGAAACAAACATTCCTAATAACATTTCGTCTTTCGAGAAGAAACCTGATAAACCTGGAATACCAGCGATTGCCAAACATCCAATCAAGAAAGTAATATGTGTGATTTTCATGTATTTGCTCAAACCTCCCATTTTGCGCATATCTTGCTCGTGGTGCATTCCGTGAATTACAGAACCTGCCCCTAAAAATAATAATGCTTTGAAAAATGCATGCGTCATTACGTGGAAAACTGCTGCGATATACGCTCCAGATCCAATTGCTGCGAACATTAATCCTAACTGAGAAACTGTAGAATAAGCCAATACTTTTTTGATATCGTTTTGACGCATTGCAATAGTTGCAGTAACAAAAGCTGTTGCAATTCCTACGTATTGAATAATTTGTAATGTGATTGGTGCTGCCGAAAATAGTTCGTTGCAACGCGTAATCATGAAGATACCTGCTGTTACCATTGTTGCAGCGTGAATAAGTGCTGAAACTGGCGTTGGTCCTGCCATCGCGTCTGGTAACCATGTAAATAATGGTAACTGAGCCGATTTACCTGTTGCTGCTAAAAATAACAATAATGTAATTCCTGTCAAAACGAAACCTGTAAATGCAGATGGATCAATTGCTAATTGGCTGAATACTTTTACATATTCTAACGTTCCAAATTCTTTGAAAATCCAAAACATCGCCAATAAGAATCCAACATCTCCGATTCGGTTCATGATGAAAGCTTTCTTTGCTGCTATGATATATTCTGGATTTGTAAACCAAAAACCAATTAATAAGAATGAACATAATCCTACTCCTTCCCATCCAATAAACATCATCACAAAGTTGTTTCCCATCACAAGAATCAACATAAAGAAGATGAATAAATTTAGGTAAGAAAAGAATTTTGCAAATCCTTTGTCTTCGCTCATGTAAGCCGAGCTGTACACGTGAATTAAAAATCCAACTCCTGTAATAATTAACAAGAACAAACTCGTTAATGCATCAATTTGAAATGCAAACGGAACTTGTAAAGTTGGAATATTGATAATATCAAATGCCTTAAAAATTAATGGTTGTGCATCTGCTCCTGATGGAACTGACATAAAAACCATAATTGATAAAATGAAACTTGCCAAAACTGCTCCACTTCCGATGAAAGTAACTAAGCTTTTTGAAAGTACATTTCGTCCTAAACCGTTAATCAAAAATCCTATGAATGGAATCAAAGGAATTAACCATATATACTGCTCCATTCTTAACCTTTTAAACGATTTAACACATTAATATCTACCGAGTATACTTTGCGGAACAATAAAATTATTACTGATAATCCTACAGCAACCTCAGCCGCGGCTACAACCATAATAAAGAATACTAAAAGTTGTGCATCTGTTCCTTTTTCTAATGCTGGATTTGCGTGATAGTGCATTTTTGAGAACGCTACTAACAACAAATTCACAGAATTTAACATCAATTCTATACACATAAAAATGACAATTGCGTTACGACGTAACATAACACCTGCCATTCCTATTCCGAATAGGATTAATGATAAAGTAATATAATAACTGATTGGTAACATCTTTTACTTTTTATATTTAATCCAATAATTCTTCGTCCTTTTTCGATAACATCACCGCTCCAATCATTGCAGAAATAAACAAAATACTGCTCAACTCGAATGGTAAAACATATTCTGAATATAACAATGATCCTAAGTTGTGAATCAATCCTAAATCACCTGTTCCCATTTCTACAGCTGTGTTTGCAGAAGCTTGATTTTGTGAGAAAATACCAATTGTCAAGGCAACAAATAACAAAGAGGTTAAACTCGCTGCTAATATTTTTGCTGGTCGACCAAATGATTTCTTTTCACTATTCAAGTTCATCAACATCACCACGAATAAGAACAATACCATAATTGCTCCGGCATAGACAATGACATTTACAATTGCCAAAAACTGTGCGTTTAGCAATACATAATGTCCGCTGATGCAGAAGAATGTTACGATTAAATATAAAATGGAATGTACAGGATTTTTACTGAACACCATTAGTAGCGCACTTAACACCGTTAAGCTCGACAAAACATAGAATAAAATGATAGGTAATTCCATTAATTTGTAGCTTTTTTCGGGATTAATAAATCTTCTTTCGAATAGATAAAATTTTGACGTTTGAAACTTGCTGGAGGAACTGTTTGCGATAAATAAACAGCATCTTTTGGACAAGCTTCTTCACAGAATCCACAGAAAATACAACGTAACATGTTAATTTCATATTTCGCTGCATATTTTTCTTCGCGATAAAGATTTTCTTCACCAGGAAGTCTTTCTGCCGCTTCCATTGTAATCGCTTCTGCTGGACAAGCCAAAGCACAAAGTCCACAAGCCGTACAGTTTTCGCGATCTTCTTCGTCTCTATTCAAAACGTGTAATCCTCTAAATACAGGACTAAACGGTCTTTGTTTTTCTGGATAACTAATTGTTGCTTTCTTCGAAAAGAAGTGCTTCAATGTAATCATCAACCCTTTTGCGATAGAAATCAAATAGATACTTTCCCAAAAAGTAAGGGGTTTACGTTCTACTTGTTTTACTCTATTTGTAATTGGTTTCATACTTTTAATGATTTTGATGATTCTACTTGTTTAATAATAAAATCACTAAGCCTGTAATTAACATATTAATTAATGCTAAAGGCAATAATTTTTTCCAACCTAAATCCATTAATTGGTCATATCTGAAACGAGGAATCGTCCAACGCACCCACATATAGAAGAAAATGAAGAAACAAGCTTTACCGAATAATGATAGGAAATTAAGAATTGCCGTTCCATTTACTCCGATAGAGTTTAATAATGTTGCATCGTCTACAAATGGGATATCGTATCCACCAAAATAGATGGTAGAAATTACCACAGAACTGATGAACATATTGATGTATTCTGCAAATAAAAAGAATCCCATCTTCATCGAAGAATATTCTGAGTGATAACCTCCAATTAACTCATTTTCTGCTTCTGGTAAGTCGAACGGAGTACGGTTAGTTTCTGCGAACGAACACACCAAGAAAATAATAAATCCTAATGGTTGTAATAAGATAAACCACGCATGCTCTTGTTGATAATGTACAATATCACTCAATTTTAAAGAACCTGTCATCATCAAAATGGTGATTAACACGATTCCCATTGGTAATTCGTACGAAATAATCTGCGAAGCTGCACGCAAACCTCCCATTAAAGAGTATTTGTTGTTCGATGCCCAAGCACCAATCATAATTCCATAAACACCTAAACTTAATACACCTAAAATGTATAAAAACCCGATGTTAACATCTGCAATTTGAGGAATAACTACACGATCTCCAATCTCGAAAGCTGTCGACCATGGAATAACTGCACCTGTCATACAAGCTACAATCATTGCCAAAGATGGACCTAAGATGAATAAAAATTTATTCGAATCTTTTGGTGTAATTTCCTCTTTCGAGAATAATTTTAAACCATCGGCAAGTGGTTGTAATAAACCAAAAATACCTGCACGGTTTGGTCCGATACGATCTTGTAAGAATGCTGCAACTTTTCGTTCAGCCCAAGTAGAGTACATGGCAACAACTAATGCAAAACCAATCATTACGCCTACTAAAGCTAACTTTTCTAATGCATCAGCAATAAATTCTTCTGTCATTTTGTTAATTTTATTTTCGAATGATTAATCTTTAAAATCTTTACTTGTTGCTGGTCCATCAATTTTAGATAAATCACGATTTGGTTCATTTACTTCTGAAACCGAATGAATATCTAATAAAATTTTTGGATCGCGTTTGATAACTTTCGGAAGTGTTTCTTTTGGCTCCACTTTGTTCTCAAAGTAATGACCTTGACGAACAACAGAATCTTTAGAAATTTCTGAAGGTTTTTCTAACGTCCAATCGTTGATATCTTTTTTATCAAAACGACATGTGTTACAAATCCAATCTTTTACTTCGTTAAATTCATCTTTGCGAGCTGTTACACGGAAAACTTCATTTCCACGGAACCACACTTGTGCTTTACCAGAACAAGTCGGACAATCGCGATGAGCATCAACTGGTTTCAAGAACCAAACACGATTTTTGAAACGGAACGTTTTATCTGTTAATGCACCAACTGGACAAACATCAATAATATTTCCGATGAATTCGTTATCTAAACTTTTGTTGATATGAGTTGAAATTTCAGCGTGATCTCCACGATTCATTACACCATGCTCACGACAACCTGTGATCTGATCTGCAGTTTTTACACAACGATAACACAAAATGCATCGGTTCATGTTCAACTGAATATTTGGACCTAAATCTTCTTTTGGGAATGTACGACGATCAAATTCGTAACGCGTTGCTTCTGCTCCGTGCTCGTAACTTAAATCTTGTAACTTACATTCTCCTGCCTGATCACACACTGGACAATCTAAAGGGTGATTGATTAATAATAATTCAACAATCCCTTTACGTGCCTCAACTGTACGCTCAGAAGTTTTATTGCCTACAACCATTCCGTCCATAACTGTTGTACGACAAGACGGAACCAATTTAGGCATTGGACGAGGATCTGATTCACTACCTTTTGATACTTCTACCAAACATGTTCTACAGTTTCCTCCTGTGTTTTCTAATTTACCGTAGTAACACATCGCTGGAGGTGCTACTTCTTTACCAATCATACGAGCGGCTTGAAGGATCGTTGTTCCCGCAGGTACTTCAATCGTTTCGTTATCGATGGTAATTTTAAATAATGGTGTTTCTTCTGCCATCTTCGTATTAATTTGCGGTTTCTTTAATTTCGATTGGATCAGCGTAATGCGCTAAACCAAAATTACGCGTCAAACATTCTTCCGGATTATTAATATGCCATTCAAACTCATCACGGAAGTGACGAATTGCCGCTGCAACTGGCCAAGCCGCTGCATCTCCTAATGGACAAATTGTATTTCCTTCGATTTTACGTTGAACATCCCATAACAATTCGATATCAGACATTTTTCCTTTTCCTTCATCGATTCGTTTCAAGATTTTTTCCATCCAACCTGTTCCTTCGCGACAAGGTGAACATTGCCCACATGATTCGTGACGATAGAAACGAGCTAATGTATACGTGTGATAAACAACATCTTGATCTTCATCTAAAACAATAAATCCTCCAGAACCCATCATGGTTCCTGTTTGGAATCCTCCTTCTGATAAACTTTCATAATTCATGTAACGAGGTTTACCTTCAGCTGTTTTTAACAATAAGTTTGCTGGAACAATTGGTACAGAACTTCCTCCAGGAATACATGCTTTAAGTCGTTTTCCGTTTGGAATACCACCACAATATTCGTCTGAATAGATAAATTCTTCAACCGTGATTGTCATATCAATTTCATAAACACCTGGTTTATTAATATTTCCGCAAGCTGAAATTAATTTAGTTCCTGTAGAACGACCAACTCCAATTTTAGAATATGCTTCTCCTCCAATTTCAATAATTGGAACAATCGCTGCAATTGTTTCTACATTGTTTACAACCGTTGGTCTTCCCCACAATCCTTTAACAGCTGGGAAAGGAGGTTTTAGACGTGGATTTCCACGCTTACCTTCTAACGATTCTAACAATGCCGTTTCTTCACCACAGATGTAAGCTCCACCACCACGTTGAACATAAATTTCTAAATCGAAACCTGTTCCTTGAATGTTTTTACCTAACCAACCTGCAGCTTTTGCTTCATCGATTGCTTCTTCTAAAATTTCTGCAACCCACGCATATTCTCCACGGATATAAATAAATGATGTATTAGAACCTAAACAGAATGATGAAATCAAAACTCCTTCAATTAATAAATGAGGAATATATTCCATCAAGAAACGGTCTTTGAACGTTCCTGGTTCAGATTCGTCCGCGTTTACCACTAAGTGTCTTGGAACACCTTCTGGCTTTGCCAAAAAGCTCCATTTCATTCCAGTTGGAAAACCTGCACCACCACGACCTCTTAAACCAGAAGTTTTTACTTCTTCTAAGATTTCATCAGTTGTCATTTTAAATGCTTTCTCAGCATTTGCATAACCTCCGTTTTCGCGGTAAGCTTGGTAATGACGAATACCTGGAACATCAATATTTTTTAACAGTAATTTTTGTCCCATTATGCTAATTTTTTCAATTCCTCGATTAATTCGTCTACTTTCTCGATCGTTAAATTCTCACGATACGTTTTTCCTAACTGTAACATTGGCGCGTAACCACATGCTCCTAAACATTCGGCTGGTTTTAATGTAAATAAACCATCTGCCGAAGTTCCTCCAGCTTCGATATTTAATTTTGTTTTGATGTGTTCGATAATTTTATCTGAACCTCTTAACATACAAGGTCCTGTTTGACAAACTTCTAACACAAATTTCCCTACAGGATTTAAGTTAAACATCGAATAAAATGAAGCTACTTCGTAAACTTCTACTGGTAAAATATTCAATACTTCTGCAACATAATCTAAATGAGGTGTGTCTAACCAACCACCAAACTCAGCTTGTGCCACATGAAGCAAAGGAATCAATGCACTTTGTTTTTTATCCTCTGGATAACGTGCAATGATTTTATCTACTTTTTGTTGTGTCTCTTCTGAAAATTGAATTGCCATTTTTAATAATTTTTATTAAGCATCTAATTCTCCAGCAATCAAATTCAAACTACTCATTGTAATAATGGCATCTGAAATCATTGATCCTTCGATCAATTCTGGATAAGCTTGATAATAAACGAAACAAGGTCTACGGAAATGTAAACGGTATGGCGAACGACCACCATCAGAAACGAAATAATAACCCAACTCACCATTTGCAGCTTCGATTGAATTATAAATTTCTCCTTTTGGCATATCTACCTCTCCCATAATAATTTTGAAATGATAGATTAACGCTTCCATTTTTGTGTAAACATCTTTCTTTAGTGGTAAATAGAAGTCTGGAGCATCAGCATGATATTGCGTTGCTTCTTCTCCTTCTAATGCATCAATCTTTGCAATTGCTTGTTTGATGATGCTTAAACTTTGCCACATTTCTTGACCACGAACTAAGAATCTATCATAACAATCTCCCGTTGTACCAACTGGAATATCGAATTCGAATTCTTCGTAACGAGAATATGGTTTCGCTACACGAACATCATAATCTACACCAGCTGCACGTAAATTTGGTCCTGTGAAACCATAATTTAATGCACGCTCAGCCGAAATCCCTCCAACTCCTTGTGTACGATCCATAAAAATACGGTTACGTAAAAATAAGTTTTCAAACTCTGTTAAGACATCTGGAAACTCTCTCACGAAACGATGGATTTTTGTCCAAGCAACTTCAGAAAAATCACGTTCGAAACCACCAATACGACCAATATTTGTTGTTAAACGAGAACCACAAATTTCTTCGTAAATCTCATAAATCAACTCGCGATATTTCATCATATATAGGAATCCTGTAAATGCTCCTGTATCAACACCCATAATCGAGTTACATACGATATGATCTGCCATACGAGCCAATTCCATAATGATAACACGCAAATAAGAAACACGTTTTGGAACTTCAATTCCAACGAATTTCTCAACTGTCATGTGCCAACCTAAGTTATTTAACGGCGCCGAACAATAGTTCAATCGGTCAGTTAAAGGTGTAATTTGGTACAAAGGTTTGCGTTCAGCAATTTTCTCAAAAGCACGATGAATATACCCAACTGTAGGAACCGCAGATTTGATGATTTCACCATCAATCTCTAAAATATTTTGAAATACCCCATGTGTTGCAGGATGCGTAGGTCCTAAGTTTAAGGTAATTGTGCTTTTTTCTAACGAACCATCTGGAAGATCAAGATGCTTTAATTTTTTAGTTTTCTCTTTTCCCATGGTTAATTTGCTTTTACATTAAAACCTCCATAATTGAAATCACCACCTCGACCAAACATATCGTCGTCTTTGTCTTTACGCGTTTGATCCTCTAATGGGAACTCTTTGCGTAATGGATGATAATCCATTTCTGGAACATTCATGACACGAATTAAATTTGGATGTCCTACAAAATCAACTCCATAGAAATCATACGCTTCGCGCTCTAACCAGTTAGCTGTTTCGAATAATTTAGTTGCTGTAAAAATCGAAGGTTTTTCGATTGGTAAAGCAAATTTTAATCGAACGTCAACTCCCTCGTATAGATTATAAACTAAATAGGTTACAACCAATTCTTCTCCAACATTATTAGGATAATGAATCGCTGTTAAATCCTTCAAAAATTTGAAAGATAATTGCTCATCATCATATAAATATTGTAAAATCTTTAGATTGAAATCTTTGTTCGCATATAAAGTCAATACACCGAAATGCTCTTCGTATCCGTATATATTTTCTTGAAACTTCTGAACCAAACGGTCTTTTATAAATGAATTGTCCATTATTTCAACTTATTTAATTCCATAACTTGCTAAAAGTTGTTGATATTCTTCGCTACTTCTACGACGAACACTTTCGCTCTCTACCAACTCCTGAATACGCATTACACCATCGATAATTGCTTCTGGACGAGGCGGACAACCTGGCACATAAACGTCGACTGGAATTACTTCATCAATTCCTTGTAAAACCGAATATGTATCAAAAATTCCTCCCGAGCTCGCACAAGCTCCAACAGCAATTACCCAACGAGGTTCTGCCATTTGGATATAAACTTGCTTCAGAACTGGCGCCATTTTTTTAGAAATTGTACCCATTACCATCAACAAATCGCACTGACGAGGCGTAAAAGCCAAACGTTCAGATCCAAAACGTGCCAAATCGTATGTCGAACCCATAGTCGCCATAAACTCAATTCCGCAACAACTTGTCGCAAATGGTAAAGGCCAAATAGAGTTTTTACGCGCTAATCCAACTACTTTTGATAGTTGCATCGCCATAAAACCTTCACCTTCAAAACCTCCTGGAGACTCTACAATCTTCACATTGGTATTGTGTGTTACTGGTCTTTTATTATGAATCATTATACTATTATTTTAGAATTTTAATCGCTCTATTTTTCCCAATTAAGAGCTCCTTTTTTGCGTACATACAAGTACATCACAAAGAATAATCCAACGAATGTTACAACTGCTGCAAAACCTTCCCAACCTAATTCTTTAAAATTCGCTGCATATGGGTAAAAAAAGATTACCTCTACATCGAATAACACGAATAAAATGGCTACTAAGAAGTACTTAATTGCAAATGGCTGTCTTGCATTTCCAACTTTCTCAATCCCAGACTCGAAATTCTCTAATTTTTCGTCTGTCTTTCTCGATGGCCCAAGAAAATGTGTCGCAACGATAGTACCCGCTACAAACGCAAAAGCAACCACAAAAAGAATGAGAATAGGAATATAACTTGATGCTGTTTCCATAACTATTTTTCCAACTAATATTTTATCGATAAAAATAATAATAAAATATCATATTATTTATGTAAATTAGTTTTCAGTAAGTTATAGTTCTCTATGTGATAAATTATATATTATTTATCTATATCGGAAGTTTGATGATTGAATAAAAAAAGGAGAACTAACAACTTGGTCAATTCTCCCTATGTATTTTATTAGATTACTAATTAAAACTTAAAAAAGTTAATGAATTAATAAATTTTGTAGACCTTGTAGTGATTCATGCACAGTTTTAATATGTTCAAATCGTACTAACAATGTTGGGTACTCTTCTCCTTTTTTGGATGATTTTTCCTTAAAACTGATGTTTTTAGGGTTATTTTTAACGTAATTTAAAATTAATCTAAATTCATCTGACTGATAAAATTCGCTTTGTGGTTTATTAATAAAATAAGCCAATAAAACACCATTTTTCATCACCAAACGTTCGAAACCTAATTTTTTACTGATCCATTTCAGTTGAATTGATTCCAATAAATTTTCGGCTTCAATTGGTAATTTTCCAAAGCGGTCAATCAAATTATTTTTAAACGTTTGTAATTCTGTTTCAGTTTCGACATCAGCTAATTCTTTGTACAGCAATAAACGCTCTTCCGAACTTTCAATGTATTCGTCTGGGAACATAATTTGTAAATCCGAATCAATTTGCACATCCGATACATACGATTTTACTTCTTCCGATTTTTGATCTTCAAACAAATCTTTGAAATCCGTTTCTTTCAATTCTTCAATCGCTTCATTCAAGATTTTTTGATACGTTTCGAATCCAATATCCATCATAAATCCTGTTTGTTCAGCACCTAAAAGATTTCCAGCTCCACGAATTTCTAAATCTTTCATCGCAATATTGAATCCAGATCCTAAATCAGAAAACTGCTCAATTGCTTGCAAACGTTTACGCGCTTCGTCCGTTAAAACCGAAAGTGGTGGTGCAACCAAATAACAAAACGCTTTGCGATTACTACGACCAACACGTCCACGCATTTGATGCAAATCTGCCAAACCGAAATTCTGCGCATCATTAATTAAAATTGTATTCGCATTCGGAACATCTAAACCAGATTCGATAATCGTTGTTGACACAAAAACATCATATCGACCATCAATAAAATCGAGTAAAACGGCTTCTAATTCTTTCCCATCCATTTGTCCATGACCAATCGCCACACGCGCATCAGGAACTAATCGTTGTACCATTCCAGCAATGTCTTTCAACGATTGCACACGATTGTGAATGATATAAACTTGTCCACCACGTTGCATTTCATACATAATCGCATCACGGAAAATCTCTTCATTAAAACCAACCAATTGCGTATCGACAGGTTGTCTATTTGGTGGAGGAGTTTTGATGACCGATAAATCACGCGCAGCCATCAACGAGAATTGAAGTGTACGCGGAATTGGCGTCGCCGTCAACGTTAATGTATCAATATTTTCGCGAAGTGTTTTCAATTTATCTTTTACACCAACACCAAATTTATGCTCTTCATCCACAATTAATAATCCTAAATCTTTGTATTCAATTTTTGGATTAACCAATTGATGCGTTCCTATCACAATATCAACTTGACCAGATTTTAAACCATCTAAAACAGCTTTTTTCTTTGCTCCTGTTACAAATCGATTGAGATAAACAACTTTCACAGGCAAATCTCTCAAACGTTCTGAAAACGTCTTGAAATGTTGAAAAGCTAAAATCGTTGTTGGCACTAAAACAGCAACTTGCTTTCCATCTACCGCAGCTTTCATCGCAGCACGAATCGCAACTTCCGTTTTTCCGAAACCTACATCACCACAAACCAAACGATCCATTGGGCGTTCAGATTCCATATCCGCTTTTACATCTTGCGTCGCTTTGTACTGATCGGGCGTATCTTCATAAATAAAAGATGCTTCCAACTCATTTTGTAAATACGTATCAGGCGAATACGCAAAACCTTTTCTGGCACGGCGTTTCGCATATAATTTAATCAAATCGAAAGCAATTTCTTTTACTTTAGCTTTGGTTTTATTCTTTAAATTTTTCCAAGCTGGCGAACCAAGTTTCGAGATTTTTGGCTCAGCGCCATCTTTTCCTCTAAACTTCGCTATTTTATGCAATGAATGAATGTTAACGTACAGAATATCATTATTTTGATAAATCAATTTGATTGATTCTTGCGTTACACCATTATTATTCAATCGTACCAAACCTGCAAATTTTCCGATCCCATAATCGATATGAGTCACAAAATCACCAACTTGCAACGAATTGATTTCCTTTAGCGTAATCGCTTCTTTTTTGGAAAATGAATTTCGAAGATTAAATTTATGATATCGACCAAAAATCTGATGATCCGTATAACATGTTAATTTGATTTCTTCGTCAATGAAACCTTGATAAATAGAACCCAAAACTGGAATGTAAGAAACTTCTTTTCCAATATCATCAAAGATTTCTTCGAAACGTTTGATTTGATTTTCATTGGAGCAAATCAGTGCATTTTTGAAACCCTCGGCTTTATGTTCATTCAAATCATCAATTAGTAATTCGAATTGCTTGTTAAAACTTGGTTGAGGTTTGAATGGTGATTCTATTTCTTCAACTGTTTCAAAATAAGATTTCATCGAACATTCAATAACTCCAAAAGATGAAATTTGTTGAAGAAATGCATTTTCATTTAAAAATAATTGATTCGGTTCCGCTTGTTTAATTTCTCCTTTCAATTCTGAAAAAGCAACTTCCGCTTGTTCAAAATTCTTGGTGATTTGTTTCGCTAAAACAGAAATATTTTTCGCGATAACTAAACTATCTTTCGAAATATATTCTAAGAAACTTTCTCGTTTTTCGTTAATCGATTTACTCTCAAGATTTGGAATAATCGTAATTTCTTTTGTCGTTGCAATGGACAATTGATTCTCGATATCAAACGTTCTGATGGTTTCCACCTCATCACCAAACAACGAAATTCGATAAGGATGCTCATTCGAAAACGAAAAAACATCTATAATCCCACCACGAATCGAGAATTCTCCCGGCTCGGAAACAAAATCAACGCGATGAAAATTATAAGAAGATAAAACCTCCGTTAAGAAATCAATTCCTAAATCATTTCCAACCTTCACTTTAAGTGTATTCGTAGAAAGCGCTTTTTTTGTCACTACTTTTTCAGACAAGGCTTCCGCATATGTCACCACAATTTTTGGGCGTTTCGAATGCGATAACACATTTAAAACCTCTGTTCTAATAACAACATTCGCATTATTTACTTCCTCAATTTCGTAAGGACGCTTATAAGAAGACGGAAAAAATAGAATTTGTTCTTTATCAAACAAAGTTTCCAAATCATTTAACACATAAGCCGCTTCTTCTTTATCATCAAAAATTAGGATCGTAGGACGTGCAACACGATTATATAAATGCCCCGTTAAAATGCTCAATCCTGAACCTAAAAAACCTTTGATATTGACTTTATGCTGTGGGTTATTTTTAAAATTGACAATAAGCTTCTGTACGAAATCTGAAGAATCGTATAAGCTAAAAACGTTGTGAATAGTTTTCTGTTCCAAAGTTTTGCAAATATAAAATTTTATAAACTTATTTTTAAACAATCTTCAAAAAAAGCAATGTTAAAATGCGAATTTTCAATTAATGAAAATTTTTCGGAAAATTTATAAAAAAAGTTGAGCTAAGTTAAAAAAATTAATCCTAGCTTTGATTTATCAAAAAAAGAAAATGAAATTAGTTCACAACATTATCAACTTTATTATTTTAGTCATTCTTATTCCAAGGAGTGGTAATTAGTTGTGTACGTACAAAATAACAATTAAAGCCACTTCTTAACGAGGTGGCTTTTTTTATGGAGAAAAATTAATTAAACAATATTATGCAAAACAATTTCGTCATTATTATCATTATTATTTTAGTCTTGGTCTTACGATTAGGAAAGGTGGTTTTATGACGAATTTTTTGAACGATTTTTTATGAGCCACCTTAATTTAAGGTGGCTTTTTTTATGTTTTTAATACAAACAATGTCAAATAAACAGTGATGAAAAACAACAACGAAGCACTAAACAAACACAGCCGAACCGTTACGCAGGATGACACTTTACCCGCGTCACAAGCGATGTTACATGGGATTGGCTTAACTAACGAAGACCTTAAAAAACCACTAATCGGAATTGCAAGTATGGGGTACGATGGAAATACTTGCAATATGCATCTGAATCAATTTGCGCAGTTGGTACAAGACGGAATGAAAGCCGAAAACCTAATCGGATTGAAGTTCAATACTATCGGAATTAGCGATGGAATTACCAACGGAACTTCTGGAATGCGCTACTCTTTGGTAAGTAGAGAAATCATCGCAGATTCTATCGAAACTGTTTGTGCAGGACACTTTTACGATGGCGTAATCACAATACCAGGTTGTGACAAAAACATGCCTGGCTCAATTATGGCAATGGGACGTTTAAACCGTCCTTCAATCATGATTTATGGTGGAACAATTGCTCCTGGACAATACAAAGAAGAGGAATTAAACATTGTTTCTGCTTTCGAAGCATTAGGAAAAAAATTAAACGGAAATCTTAATGACAAAGATTTTTGTGGAATCATTCAGAATGCTTGTCCTGGTCCAGGTGCTTGTGGCGGAATGTATACAGCAAACACAATGGCAGCGGCGATTGAAGCAATGGGAATGAGTTTACCTTATTCTTCGTCTTACCCTGCTCTTAGTCAAGAAAAGAAAAACGAATGTACAACTGCGGCACATTATCTAAGAATTTTATTAGAAAAAGATATTAAACCAAGTGATATCATCACGAAGAATTCTTTAGAAAATGCTATCAAAACAATTGTTGTTTTAGGCGGAAGCACAAATGCTGTTTTGCACTTATTAGCAATTGCAGCGACTATGAATATCAAATTATCATTAGACGATATACAAGCAATTAACGATAAAACACCAGTAATAGCAGACTTAAAACCTAGTGGAAAATACTTGATGGAACATTTGAGTAAAGTTGGTGGAGTTCCTGCTGTTTTAAAGTATATGTTACAAGAGGATTTAATCGATGGAAGTTGTTTAACGGTTACTGGAAAAACATTAGCCGAAAATTTAGCGTCGGTTCCTGATTTAGATTTCTCTAAACAAAATATTATTCGTCCATTATCTAATCCCATAAAAAAAACTGGACACTTACAAATGCTTTACGGAAACCTTGCTCCTGGCGGATCGGTATCTAAAATATCTGGAAAAGAAGGTTTTTATTTTAAAGGAAAAGCACAAGTTTTTAATAGCGAAGTTGAAGTTTTAAAAGCAATCGAAGATTTACAAATCAAAGCTGGAAGCGTTATTGTCATTCGAAATGAAGGTCCGAAAGGTGGTCCTGGAATGCCAGAAATGTTGAAACCAACATCGGCAATTATCGGAGCTGGATTAGGAGATAAAGTCGCTTTGATTACAGACGGACGTTTTAGCGGAGGAACACACGGATTTGTCGTCGGTCACATAACACCAGAAGCTTTTGAAGGAGGTCCAATCGCATTAGTCGAGAATAATGATCTCATCGAAATTGACATCAACAAAAATGAATTAAACCTTTTGATTGATGAAAAAACATTAGAAAATCGAAAAAATAACTGGAAACAACCCGCATTAAAAGTAAAAAATGGAGTCTTATACAAATACGCAAAGCAAGTCGGAAACGCTTCAGAAGGATGTCTTACTGACCAATAAACCAACTCAAATTTCAGGTTCACAAGCGATTATTAACGCTTTATTGTCCGAAGGAGTTACAACAGTTTTTGGATATCCTGGTGGCGCAATTATGCCTATATATGATGCTTTGTATGATTACAAAGATAAATTAGAACACATTTTAGTTCGTCATGAACAAGGAGGCATTCACGCTGCGCAAGGTTATGCAAGAACTTCAGGAAAAGTAGGTGTAGCTTTTGCCACGAGTGGTCCAGGCGCAACGAATTTAGTCACTGGAATTGCAGATGCCATGATTGATAGCAATCCTATTGTATGTATCACAGGGCAAGTTTTCGCTTCTCTTTTAGGAACGGATGCTTTTCAAGAAACTGACGTTATCAATATTACTAATCCTATCACGAAATGGAATTATCAAATTACTGATGCAGAAGAAATAAATCATGTATTAGCAAAAGCATTTCATATTGCTCACTCGGGAAGACCGGGACCTGTGTTGATTGACATTACAAAAAATGCTCAAATACAACTTATCGAAAAGAAAAAATATGAAAAATGCACACATGTTCGTAGTTATAGACCAGATCCAGAAATAAGAACTGAATATATAAAGGCTGCTGCAGAACTTATAAATCAAGCAAAAAAACCATTTGCAATTATTGGTCAAGGAATTCTACTTGGAAAAGCAGAACAAGAGTTAAAAGATTTCTTAGAAAAATCGGGAATTCCAGTGGCTACAACTTTAATGGGATTAAGTTCTTTGGATACCGATCACCCACAATATGTTGGTTTATTAGGAATGCATGGAAATTATGCGCCGAATGTAAAAACAAATGATTGCGATGTATTAATTGCCATAGGAATGAGGTTTGATGACCGCGTAACTGGACGCTTAGACAAATATGCAAAACAAGCGAAAGTGATCCATCTTGATATTGACCCAGCAGAGATTGGTAAAAATGTAAAAGTTGCTGTTCCTGTTTGGGGAGATTGCAAGAAAACACTTCCGTTATTAACTAATTTGATTAATCAAAATGAACATACCGATTGGTTAAAAGAATTTAGAGATCTCGAAAAAGAAGAACGTACAGAAGTTATTGATAAAGAATTCTATCCAACAACTGATGTAATGTCTATGGCTGAAGTTATCAACACATTAAATGAGTTAACAAACGGAGAAGCCGTAATTGTTACAGATGTTGGGCAACATCAAATGTCGGCTTGTCGTTATGCGAAATTCAAAGATTCTAAGCTTTTGGTTACATCAGGAGGATTAGGAACAATGGGATTTGGTTTACCTGCTGCAATTGGAGCGTGGTATGGAGCACCAGAAAAAGATATTGTTATGGTTTGTGGTGATGGTGGTTTCCAAATGACTTTACAAGAAATGGGAACTATTATGCAATTTGGAGCAAAAGTAAAGATGTTAATCCTAAACAATAGCTTCCTTGGAATGGTTCGTCAATGGCAAGAATTATTCAACGACAAACGCTATTCATTCGTAGATATTACAAGTCCAGATTTTGTTGCGCTTGCAAAAGCTTATCAAATAGAAGGTCAAAAAATAGAAGTAAGAAACGACTTGAAAAATGCATTAAAAGAAATGTTAGAACATGATGGTTCTTATCTTTTAGAGGTAATGGTAGGAAAAGAAAACAATGTATTTCCTATGGTAGAACAAGGTACAAGTGTTTCTGAAATTAGATTAAAATAAATGATTATGGACTCAAAACGAGAATATACAATTACGCTATATACAGAAAATTCCATAGGAATTTTGGGAAGAGTTGCAGGAATTTTTACTCGACGAAAAATTAATATTGAAAGTTTAAGTACTTCTCCATCAGAAATAGAAAATGTACACCGATTTACAATTGTTATTGAAGAATCTGAAGAAGTTGTTCGAAAACTTTGCATGCAAATTGAGAAACAAATAGATGTTCTTAAAGCTTATTTCAATAATAATGATGAATTAATTTGGCAAGAACAAGCTTTATACAAAGTGCCAACTAATATTATTGCAGAGAAGGCATATGTAGAACGTTTGCTACGTCAATATGGTGCAAACACAGTCGTAATCCGTAATGATTATACAGTTTTTGAAACAGCTGGTCATCGTGAGGAAATTGATAATCTAACACAAGAGCTGACTAAATATGGCTTAATAGAATTTGTTCGAGGAGCTAGAATAGCCATTATAAAAGCAAGTGCTGGTTTCCATGAAAAATTATTACAATTCGAAAAAGACGAGCCATCAAAAGAAGTAATCGAAAATGAATTCCTAAACGAAGGAACCTCAGTTTTCACAATGTAAAGACAAACAATTCAACAAATAATTTTATTAAAAAAACAAAAATGACTAATTACTTTAATTCACTATCATTAAGAGATCAATTATATCAACTAGGACAAGCAGAATTTCTAAATAACTCAGAATTCGCAAAAGGTACAGACGCATTAAAAGACAAAAAAATTGTGATTGTAGGCTGTGGTGCGCAAGGATTAAACCAAGGATTAAATCTACGAGACAGCGGTTTAGATGTTTCATACGCGTTACGCAAAGAAGCGATTGAACAACAAAGAGATTCTTGGAAAAATGCAACAAGTCATAATTTTACAGTAGGAACTTTCGAGGAATTAATCCCAAATGCTGATGTAGTAGCGAATTTAACACCAGATAAACAACATACGCAAGTTATCAATACTGTTCAACCACTTATTAAACAAGGTGCTACACTTTTATATTCTCATGGATTCAATATCGTAGAAGAAGGTATGCAAATTCGTAAAGATATCACGGTGATAATGGTTGCTCCAAAATGTCCAGGTTCGGAAGTTCGTGCAGAATATTTAAGAGGATTCGGAGTTCCAACATTAATTGCCGTTCACCCAGAAAATGATCCAGAAGGAAAAGGTTTTGATCAAGCAAAAGCATATTGTGCAGGAACTGGTGGTCACAGAGCAGGCGTTTTAAAATCGTCATTTGTTGCAGAAGTAAAATCAGATTTAATGGGAGAACAAACCATTTTATGTGGTCTTTTACAAACAGGTTCTATTCTTTCTTTCGATAAAATGGTTGAAAACGGAATTGATGCTGGTTACGCTTCAAAATTAGTTCAATATGGAGTTGAAGTAATTACAGAAGCCTTAAAACATGGTGGAGTTAGTGGTATGATGGATAGATTAAGCAATCCTGCTAAAGTAAAAGCTTTTGAATTATCAGAAGAATTAAAAGAAATTATGCGTCCATTGTTCCAAAAACATCAAGACGATATTATTTCGGGTGAATTTAGTAAAACAATGATGGAAGATTGGGCAAATGATGACAAAAACTTATTAAAATGGAGAGCTGAAACTGGTGAAACTGCTTTTGAAAAAACACCAGCTGGCGATGCAAATATTACAGAACAAGAATATTTTGACAACTATACATTAATGGTTGCTTTTGTTCGTGCTGGAGTTGAATTAGCTTTCGAAACAATGGTAGAAGCCGGTATTAAACCTGAATCTGCTTATTACGAATCCTTACATGAAACACCATTGATTGCGAATACAATTGCGCGTAAAAAATTATTCGAAATGAATCGAGTGATTTCTGATACAGCAGAATACGGTTGTTATCTTTTCGATCAAGCTTGTAAACCTTTGTTAAAAGATTTCATGGCAAAAGTAAACGTAGACGTTGTCGGTAAAAATTACAACGAAGGAAAAGACAATGCTGTTGACAATGCGACATTGGTACATATAAATGATGTTTTACGTAATCATCCTGTCGAAACTGTAGGAAAAAAACTTCGTAAAGCAATGACTGCTATGAAAACGATAAAAACGGTGTAGTCAAACATCAAGATTACAAAAAAAAGTTAACAGAACTAACAAACAGTGAATTATGGCAAATGGACTTAGAAATGAAAAAACTGAGACCTTAGGCGTTTCGCTTGACGAAGTAAACTTAGCACAAATGAATTTGAAAGGAGTTGCCAAAAACACTCCTTTCGATTTCAATGAAAATTTAAGTCGTCAATTTGATGCGAATGTCTATCTAAAACGAGAAGATTTACAAGTCGTCCGTTCGTACAAATTACGTGGTGCTTATAATAAAATCGTTCAGTTATCAGAACAAGAAAAAAATAATGGTGTGATCTGCGCAAGTGCAGGAAATCACGCACAAGGTGTGGCGTATTCGTGTCAACAATTAAACATCAAAGGTAAAATTGTGATGCCTACAACGACACCTCAACAAAAAATAAAACAAGTAAAATGGTTTGGTAAAGATCAAATCGAAATTATTTTACATGGCGATACATTTGATGATGCATCGGCTTTTGCACATCAATTATCGCAAGAAGGAAATATTACATTTATTCATCCTTTTGATGATGAAAAAGTAATTGCAGGACAAGGAACAGTTGCATTAGAAATTTTGAATCAATGCGATCAACCAATCGATTATATTTTCGTGCCAATTGGTGGTGGAGGTTTAGCATCTGGCGTTATTTCTGTGATGAAAACACTTAGTCCAAACACCAAAATTATTGGTATAGAACCGAGTGGAGCAGCAAGTATGGCAGAAGCTATCAAACAAAAAAAATCTGTTGCATTAGCGAAGATTGATCCTTTTGTGGACGGTGCAGCTGTAAAAAAAGCAGGTGAAAAAACATACAAAATCTGTGCAGAAGGTTTAGAAACAACTTGCGCAGTTCCGGAAGGAAAAGTTTGTTCGAGCATTTTGCGTTTGTACAATGAAGATGCAATTGTTGTAGAACCAGCAGGCGCTTTGAGTGTTTCGGCTTTAGATTTTTTCAAGGAAGAAATCAAAGGAAAAAATGTGGTTTGCGTACTTAGCGGAAGCAACAACGACATTACGCGAATGGAGGAAATAAAAGAAAGAAGTTTGCAATATGAAGGTTTGAAACATTATTTCATTATCAATTTTCCTCAACGTGCCGGCGCTTTGAAAGAATTAGTGAACGAAGTTTTGGGTGAAAATGATGACATCACCTATTTCCAATACACGCAAAAAAACAACAAAGAAACAGGTCCAGCAGTAGTTGGCATTGAATTAGACAAAAAAGAAGATTTAGATGGTTTAATTTTTAGATTAGAAAATCATCATTTCGATTATCAATATCTTAACACAGACAACACACTTTTTTCATTAATGATTGGATAAGTTTTCCATCATTAATATATTATTCAAAAAAAGCAAAGCTTCTATTTAGTTAGAAACTTTGCTTTTTAATTTATTAATTATTCAACAACCAATTTTTTAACTCATCAAAATTATTGTTCATTTCAACTTTATTCGATTGTTTCAATTTCAATTCTTCGACTTCTTTTGGATAGACAATTTTATCTTGTATTTCTTTCGGAAAAACTTCAGGAAATTTACACGGATGCGCAGTCGATAAAAACACTACCAACTCTTTATCTTCTTGTTTTTTCACTTGATATTCCTTCGCTGCCAACCACGCTATCGACGTATGCGGACAAGCAATATAATTGTATTGTTGATTAATTTCTACAATTGCATTTGCAGTTTTAACATCAGAAAAAGCTTTCGAAACCATTTTTGATTTTAATTGCTCCATATCTTGCTCAAAAAATTCCATCACGCGAACCCAATTACTAGGATTTCCAACATCCATTGCATTCGATAACGTTTGTACAGAAGGTTTTGGTTGATAATTTTCAGTTTCTAAAAACGACGGAATAGTATCATTCGCATTTGTAGCCGCAACAAATTGTTCCACTTCCAATCCTAATTTTGAAGCCAAAATACCAGCCGTAATATTCCCAAAATTCCCACTCGGAACAACAAATGATACTTTCTCAAAACCTTTTCTTTTTGCTTGAGCAAAAGCCTCAAAATAATAGAAAGATTGTGGAATCAAGCGAGCAATATTAATCGAATTTGCTGAGGTTAAATTTAGATTTTTCATTAAATCTTTGTCTAAAAAAGCTTGCTTTACCAAGGCTTGACAATCATCAAAAGTTCCGTCAATTTCTATTGCACGAATATTTTTTCCGTTCGCTGTTAATTGCAATTCTTGTATCGGCGACACTTTTCCTTTTGGATACAAAATCGTTACTCGCGTTCCTTCTACTCCCAGAAAACCGAGTGCGACAGCGCCTCCTGTATCACCAGAAGTCGCCACCAAAACATCTAACAATTGATTATCTTTTTTCGAATAATGTGCCATCACGCGACTCATAAATCTCGCTCCAAAATCCTTGAACGCAAAAGAAGGTCCGTGAAACAATTCCAAAATAGCTAAATCATCTTCTAAAAACACCAAAGGCGCAGGAAAATTGATTACCTCATCAATCAAATTATTAATCGTTTCTTCAGAAAAATCATCTTTTAATAAATGATTTGTAACCTTTTTCGCAATCTCTTGAAATGAATAATTTTCAATCGAATTGATCCATTCATCATCTATTTTTTGTAACGACAAAGGCATATACAATCCTTTATCTTCTGGCAAAGATTGAAAAACGGCTTGTTTAAAATCGACTCTATTATTATGATTATTTGTACTATATAATTCCATTTTTAGTGTTTAATGTAAGGTCCTTGTTGATTGATTTTAGAAACAAATGATAAATGTTCAATTTCTTTTATCGTCAAAAAATTATTTAATTTTTGTTCAATATTTTCTGCATCCAATTTACTTTTAGATAACGCCATAACTGTTGGTCCAGAACCAGAAATCCCGAATGTTAATGCATTATTTTCGAGCGAAATACTTTTCATTTCATTAAAATATGGAATCAATAAAGAACGATTGGGCTCGACAATATCATCTTGCATCGAACGACCAATCTCTTCGTAATCATTCTCATAAAGCGCTGCAACCAAACTTGCAATATTTCCCCATTGCTTTATTGCTTTACTCAATTGCACTTTATCTTTAATTAATTTGCGCGCATCCTTTGTTGGCACTTCTACTTTTGAGTAAATCAGTGTGACATATAAATTTTCAGGAACAGGTAAAGAACGCACCAGAATCGGCTCATAAGAAGGAATCAACGTAATTCCACCAAACAACGATGGCGCAACATTATCCGCATGAGCAGCGCCACAAGCCAAACGCTCGCCTTCCATACAATAAGGTAAAAGATCTTTTTTAGAAAGTGGTTTTCCTAATAATTCATTCAATGCAAAAAGTCCAGCAACCGTACTCGCCGCACTTGAACCTAAACCGCTTCCAATTGGCATTTTTTTGTGTAATTCTATCGATAATCCAAAAGAATCTTGTAAACCCAAATCACAAAATAATTTCCATGCCGAATGAGAAACTGTATTTTTCATTGCATCTAAAGGTAATTTTCCTTCGTCACCTGTAATTGTTCGAATTTCGATTCCTAATTTTTCTGTCTTTTTCATGATTACCTCATCACCTGGATAATCCACCGCAAAGCCCAGAATATCATATCCACAAATCATATTCGCAACTGTTGCAGGAGCAAAAACGTGTACTTTTTCTAAAAACTTCGCTTGATCAAGCTTATATTTATTTTCGATTATTTGATTCATCTTTTATCGTATTGAACTAATGTTAACTAAATCTGCAAAAACGCCAGCCGCAGTAACTTCCGCGCCAGCACCAGGGCCTTTCACAACCAAAGGACGTTCCTTGTAACTCACTGTTGTAAACGAAATAATGTTATCGCTTCCAGACAAGGCATAAAACGGATGTTGATTGTCAACCAACTCTAACGAAATTGATATTTTTCCATCTTCTAAGATCCCGATGTAACGAATCACTTTTTGCTCCTCTTCTGATTGATGTTTTATCTTTTCGAAATAATCATTTTCATTGACTAATTCTTGATAAAAATCTTCTACAGTTACAGCTTCTAGACAGGATTTTGGCAAAATAGAATCAATTTTCACATCTGCTGCCTCCACTTCGTAACCATTATCACGAGCAAGAATCAACATCTTTCGCATAAAATCTATTCCGCTCAAATCATCTCGAGGATCTGGCTCTGTATAACCTAATTCTTGCGCTTTTTTTACAACTTCGGCAAATGTATTTTCACCTTTAAAATGATTAAAGATATACGAAATTGTTCCTGATAAAATCGCTTCAATTTTCAGGATTTGATCTCCACTCATTCGTAGATCTTTCAACACACTAATAATCGGTAAACCTGCTCCAACATTTGTTTCGTAAAGAAAATCAATCCCATATTTTCGAGCCGTTTCTTTCAAGTTTTTATACTCTTGATAAGAAGAAGAATTCGCAATTTTATTACATGTTACAACCGAAATGCTGCTTTCAAAAATTTGTTTGTAATAATTTGGCAAATCAGAACTCGCTGTATTATCAACAAAAACACAATTTGGTAAATTATACTGTTTCATTTTTTGGATAAATTCATTCAAATCAGCTGGTGAAGAAGAATTTTCTAATTCATTTTTCCAATTCGACAAATTGATTCCGTTTTCATCAAACATCATTTTTTTTGAATTTGATATTCCGACCAATTTTATTTCGATATCATTATTTTTTGCTAAAAAATCTTTCTGTTTTTCTAATTGATTTAAAAATGTCGAACCAATATTTCCTACTCCAACATTGAAAACATGAATTGTTTTTTTCAAATGATTAAAAAACGCATCATGCACCGCATTTAAAGCTTTTGACAAATCATTTTCGCTAATCACAACCGAAATATTATACTCCGAAGAACCTTGCGCAATCGCTCTGACATTGATTCCATTTCGTCCTAACGCATAAAATAGCTTTCCCGAAACACCAACTGTTTTCTTCATGTTTTCTCCAACAATTGCAATAATTCCGAGATTTTCTTCAACTTCAATTGGCTCCAACCATTTTGCCGCAATTTCTAGACAAAACTCTTCTTCAATTAATTGCTTTGCTTTTTCGACTTCGTTATGATGAATCGCAAGCGTGATACTATGCTCTGACGAAGATTGCGTAATCAACACAATGTTGATATGATGTTGCGCTAAAAGTGAAAAAAGTTTCCCGCTAAAGCCCAATTTACCAACCAAACCACTTCCTTTTATATTGACTAATGCAATATCTTTGATCGACGAAATTCCCTTGATTGGAAACTCTGTTGGTTGCGAATCAAACTGAATTTTTGTTCCTTCAAAATCTGGCTGAAATGTATTTTTAATTAAAATCGGAATTCGAAGTTTAAAAGCCGGAGCCATTGTAGGTGGATAAATCACTTTTGCACCGAAATACGACAATTCCATCGCTTCTGTATAGGATAAATTCTCTAACGAAAAAGCTTTGTTTACAAAACGAGGATCAGCCGTCATCATTCCATTTACATCTGTCCAAATTTCAATTTGTTCTGCATGTAAAGCCGCACCAATCAAAGCCGCAGTGTAATCAGAACCACCTCTTCCCAAAGTTGTTACTCGCCCTTCTTCATTAGCAGCAATAAATCCTGTTACAACTAATAATTTATCCAAATAATCTTTTGCTAATTGTTGAATATTCTGAAATGATTTTTCCTCGAAAACATTTGCTTGGCCAAAATTATGATCAGTCAAAATATAATCTGATGCATTAATCCCCAATGAATCTCCAACATGTTCTTGCATTACTTTTGCAATTAATAAAGCGCTACATCTTTCACCGAAACTCAAAATCAAATCTTTTGTTTGAGGGCTTAATTCTTTCAGAATTTCCACCCCTTCTAATAATGCTTCCAACTCATTCATCAACAATTTTAATTTTGTTAAAATCGGATTTTGATTCGGCACATCGATTAAAGATTTTACAATTTCGAAATGTTTGTCTTGAAAAAGTTTTAAATCATTTTCATCAAAATTTCCTGATGAAGCTTCTTCAGACATTTTGGTTAATAAATTGGTCAAACCAGAAATAGCAGACACAACCAAAATAATCGAGTTATTTTGTTGCTTTTCCTGTTTAACAATTTCTACGACCGCGCGGATACCTTCTACCGATCCGACTGATGTTCCTCCGAATTTTAAAACTTTCATAATTTAAATTTTGATCATAAAAAAAGCATCTTCCTTTTGAGAAGATGCTTTTGCATTATTTTTTTAGAATTAAATACATAACAAGACTCCTCTAAGTGTGAACACTAGAAGTCGTCGTAATTGAAATGATTGTATTTAATCCGTTTTGTTTCATTATTGATAACGAATATACAAACTTTTTCAATAAATCATTACGTATTTATTATTTTTTTTATATTTATTTCACCGAATCCTTTTTAAGAGCCAAAGAATCTGACTGAGCAACTATAGGTTTTACATCACTTGCATAGCCAACAACAATTCCGTCTAACTTATCAATTTTTCGTACTTTAAACGTTTCTGTTCCTTCAGCTCCTTTAAAAGAAACTTTATAAACTGCTTCGTAAACTGTTTTGTCACCATCTTCAAGAGGCGTCATTTTCTCAAAGTTGTAGACATCAACTGGTCCATATTGTTTAACCACCGCATTCAAATCATCCACATTTACGACTTCTACTTTGGAAAAAAGTGAATCTGGTTTATCTGCCCTGTATTTGTAAACATCTAAAACGGCTTCTTTCACCTTATAATCTGGCAAATCTGATTTTTTATTACATGCTGTTAAAGCCAAAATACCGCCAACCATAAGTAATGCACTTGCTTTCATAATTCCTATTTTTTTGTGTTAATTGATTATAACTAATGTAAAAATAAATAAGATGAAAAACAAGTATTTTTATTGAAATCAAATAGATAGAAACAAAAAAGTCGATTCTGTTATAGAATCGACTTTTGAATATCTTTTATTGTAAAATGAATTTTACACTTCAAAATTCACATAAAAACCTTCGTGACCTCGAACATTGAAAACGGTATTGTCTTCAAAAATCAAGTATTGACCTTTTATTCCTTTCAAAACACCTTCTATTTCTGGCGTTTTTTTCAAGTTTAATGATTTTACTTTTTCTGGAAAAGATAAAACTGGATACTCTAACTTCCAAACTTCTGGCTCATCAACCAAAAATTGTTGAAAATCTGGATTCACTTCATTTCTGATTTCGTGATACTTTTCGAACAAATTAATTTCTGGCACATCATTTTTCAACATTCTTTGCCAATTTGTTTTATCAGCAATAACATTTTTCAACGAAACCTCTATCATTCCAGCTTCGTAACGATTATCCGTTCGCGCAATAATAATAGCTTCTGAAGCTCCTTGATCGATCCAACGTGTCGGCACTTGCGTTAAACGAGTTACACCAACTTTTATTCCTGATGAATTTGCCAAATACACAATATGCGGTTGCAATTCGAATTTCGTTTCAAACTCTAAATCACGTTGCACAATTCCCAAATGTGCCGTAGAAAGTTCTGGATTGATGATACTTGGATTAGCTTCTGGTATTGTAAAAAAACAATCTTTACAATATCCCATCTGATAAATCTCTTTGTCCTCGTGACAGTTTAAACATTCGTAGTGATCAAAGTTAATCTTGATTTTTTTTCCTAACAATTGATTCATAACAATAAAATCATTCTTGAAATTCCAATAATAATTGATTGGCATTCCATTTTCAGTTGTCATTTTACGAATTTGTCCTTCAAACTGCATCTTCCTAAAAAAGTTTAATTAATTTTGTGTAAATCTACAAAACTTTTAGCGGATGGGAATAGTCAATAAGATTATGGAAATTATGATGCGTAGCCGAATGAATATCATCGAGGAAAGTATCAAAAATCCAGTTGGTACGCAAGAACGTGTGTTATTTGAGAATATCAAAAAAGCCAAATCGACTATTTACGGAAAAGAATTTCATTTTGACGAAATCAAAACGACACATAAATATCAAGAGCAAGTCCCTGCGGTACATTACGAGGATTTTCAACCTTATATTGAATTAGCAAGAAAAGGAGAGAAAGATGTTACTTGGTATGGAAAAATAAAATGGTTTGCGAAATCTTCTGGAACAACAAATGCCAAAAGTAAATTTATTCCGATTAGTAATGAATCCTTAGAAGATTGTCACTACGCAGCAGGAAAAACAATGTTTGCATTGTACTTAAACGCTTATCCCGAAACGGATATTTTTATGCACAAAAACTTAAGAATTGGTGGAAGTAGTGAACTTTATCAAAAATATGATACGCGTTTTGGTGATTTGTCAGCTATTCTGATTGATAATTTACCTTTTTATGCTGAGATGAAAAATATTCCGAATCGTGAGATTTCTTTAATGTCTGATTGGAATGTGAAGATGAATGCGATTATCAATGCAACAAAAAATGAAGATGTTGGTTCTTTAACTGGCGTTCCTTCATGGATGTTAGTTGTGTTGAATAAATTATTATCCGAAACTGGAAAGAATTATTTGGACGAATTATGGCCAAATCTCGAAGTGTTTTTTCATGGTGGAATTAGCTTCAAACCTTATGCAGAAAATTATAATTTAATTACTCAGAAAAAATTAAATTATTTCGAATTATATAATGCGTCTGAAGGTTTTTTTGGAATTCAGGATCAATTAAATAGTAAAGATTTGTTGTTATTATTAGACAACGGAATTTTTTACGAATTTATTCCAATGGAAGAATTTGGTTCATCAAATCAACGATTTTTAACAATTGAAGAAGTTGAAGTTGGTAAAAGTTACGCCATAGTGATTACAACAAATGGAGGTTTATGGCGCTATATTATTGGTGATACAGTTCGCTTTACATCTAAAAATCCACACAAAATTGTTGTTTCTGGACGAACAAAACATTATATCAATGCATTTGGCGAAGAATTGATGATAGAAAATGCCGAAGAAGCTTTGAAACGCGCTTGTAATCAAACAAATTCAATTGTTTCTGAATATAGTGCTGGTCCAATTTTTATGCAAGGGAAAGAAAAAGGCGCGCATGAATGGGTAATCGAATTTGATAAAGAACCTGAAAATTTTGAGCAATTTATTGAATGTTTAGATAAAGGTTTGCAAGAAGTTAATTCGGATTACGAAGCAAAACGTTACAATAATATGACGCTTAATCGCCCAATTGTACACAAAGCTCGCAAAAAATTATTCATCGAATGGATGGCTTCACGTGGTAAGTTAGGTGGACAAAATAAAGTTCCGAGGCTAGCAAACACACGCGAATTTATAGAACCATTAATTGAATTAAATAATCGATCATAATAAAAAAGAGAATCAATATGATTCTCTTTTTTTGGTTTAAAATAAATAGGATAATTACCTCGAAACAAGTAAATTTACTATTAAGAGAAAAAATACCTATTAATGCGAAGTACGAATTTATCTGAACTTAAATTCCACCAAATTGTCGAAAATAAGTTTCAAATTTACAACAGCCTCTTTATGAGTCTGCCCTACGAAAAAATGCAAAACATCGGATCGTTGATTCCGTTTTTGTATAATGAAAGTCAAAAAGGTTTACCGGAAGGAAAATCGCCAAATGAAATCATCAACAATTTTTTTGAGAAATACACTGATTTAAAAACCGAACAAGAGCAAATCGATTTGATGTTTCGAATGATACAATACATCGAGCGACAAGTTGTTTTGTTTGATAGTATCGAAGATGCTGCATTTCCGTCATTACATTCCGAAAATGAAAAAGGAAGTTTGGAAAGCATTTACCATATTGCACAGGCGCAAGGTAAAATGGAGCAAGTAAAAACCAGAATCGAAGATTTTGTGACGAGAGTTGTCTTTACAGCACATCCAACGCAGTTTTATCCGACAAATGTTCAACAAATTATTCAAGATTTACGCGACGCAATTCAACAAGATTCGGTAAGTAAAATTGATTTATTGTTGCAACAATTAGGAAAAACACCTTTTATCAACGAAGAAAAACCAACTCCTTACGATGAAGCTGTTTCTATTATTTATTATTTGAGAAATGTATATTATCAGACAATTGGACGATTATACAACGAAATCAACCAATTGTTTTTTACAGAAAGTGAACCTCTAAAATCTCCTGTTATTCAATTAGGTTTTTGGCCTGGAGGCGATCGCGATGGAAATCCGTTTGTAACAGCAGAAATTACATGGAAAGTTGCAAGTTTATTGCGTACAAGTATCTTAAAAAATTATTACAATCATCTTAAAATTGTTCAACGTAGATTAACATTCAAGCATGTTACAGAACCTTTGAAAGCGTTGAGTAATTTGATTTACGAAAATATGTTCAATGAAAATGGAACAATTACAATTGATGAAATCAAGACGCGTTTACAAACTATTCGTACAATTTTGATTGAACAACACAACGGAATTTTCTCGGATATTTTGGACGATTTTATCACGCGTGTTGATATTTTCGGGTTACATTTTGCTTCGTTGGATATTCGTCAAGATTCGCGTGTTCATCAAAAAGTAATTAACCAAATTGTTAAAAAATATACTGGAATTAATCTGAAAGATTTAAGTGAAGCAGAACAAATCGACTTGTTAACAAATCCTTCTTTTACAGCTAAGCCTGAAGATTTTGAAGATGATATTGTCGTCGATACAATCAGAAATGTTTATCAATTAAAAACGATTCAGCAACGAAATGGCGAATTAGGTGTTAACCGATACATTATTTCAAATTCTGAAACCATTTTCGATGTCTTAAATGTTTACGCTTTATTCAAATTTTGTGGTTACAAAGATGACGAAATTAAGTTTGATATTATGCCACTTTTCGAGACGATTAGAGGTTTAGATGGTGCTGAGAATACGATGAATAAATTGTATAATCTACCAATTTATGCACAACATTTAGAACGTAGAAAACAGCGTCAATCGATTATGTTAGGTTTTTCGGACGGAACAAAAGACGGTGGTTACATCAAAGCAAATTGGGAAATTTATCGTACCAAAGAAATCCTTTCGAATGTTTCGGATAAAAATCAAATCGAAGTTATTTTCTTTGATGGTCGTGGTGGACCTCCTGCACGTGGCGGTGGAAAAACACACGAATTTTATGCTTCTCAAGGGAAAACAATTGCGAATCACGAAATTCAAATTACGATTCAAGGGCAAACAATTACGTCGAATTATGGAACAATGCCGCAGGCAAAATATAATTTTGAACAATTGTACACGGCTGGAATTATTTCGGATGTTTTCTCGACAAGCACAAGTCAGATTTCACCTGATGAACGTGTATTGATTGATAAATTAGCCACAATTAGTTATCAGAAATACGAAGATTTGAAAGCGCATCCTTCATTTTTACCTTATTTAGAAAATATGAGTACGCTTAACTATTATGGGAAAACGAATATCGGAAGCCGTCCGAGTAAACGAGGTGGTGATAAAAAATTAGAGTTCGATGATTTGCGTGCTATTCCATTTGTGGGTTCTTGGAGTCAATTAAAACAAAATGTTCCAGGATATTTTGGTGTTGGAACGGCTATAAATGAATTGAAAAAACAAGGTCATTTAGAAGATGTAAAAGATTTATTCAAAAATTCGAGCTTCTTCAAAACGTTGATTCAGAATAGTATGATGTCGATGGAAAAAACTTATTTTCCATTAACTTCTTATATGAAAGATGATCCTGAATATGGTGAATTTTGGAATATTTTGCATGATGAATTTGAATTATCAAAAGCATTATGTTTAGAAATTTCAGGTTACACAGAATTGATGCAAGACGAACCATTGAACAAATCTTCGGTACAAATGCGCGAAAAAATTGTGTTACCATTATTAACGATTCAACAATTTGCGTTGAACAAAATTCATCACGAAAGTGAGTTCAAATCAGTCTATGAGCAAATTGTAATGCGTTCGTTATTCGGAAATATTAATGCGAGTCGAAATTCGGCTTAATTTTCAGAATATCTTAATACCTTCGCAACGATGGAAAAGATTATTTTAGGGATAGATCCTGGAACAATGGTGATGGGTTTTGGTTTGATTGAAGTCAAAAACAACAAAATAAAGTTGATTACTTTAGACGAATTATTGTTGCATAAATTTCCGAATCAGCAAACGAAATTGAAAAAGATTTTCGAAAAAACTTTAGCCATTATCGATCAATATCATCCTGATGAATTAGCCATTGAAGCGCAGTTTTTTGGCGTTAATGTTCAGTCTATGTTAAAACTTGGACGTGCGCAAGGTGTTTGTATAGCCGCTTGTTTGCATCGCGATATGCCTGTGGTAGAATATGCGCCAAAAAAAATTAAGATGGCGATTACCGGAAACGGAAATGCCTCGAAGGAGCAAGTTGCGGGCATGTTACAACATTTACTTGGATTGAAAGAAATTCCAAAACGTTTGGATGCCACAGATGGTCTTGCCGTTGCGGTTTGTCATTATCTAAATTCGGGTAAAACAACTGGGACGTCAAATTCATATTCGAGTTGGGATGCCTTTGTAAAAAATAATCCGAATCGAACAAAATAAAATATATTTGTAGTAGAATTAGCAACCTAATTCGTAAAACATAAAACACATCAAATGAAAAAATATTTAATCGCTGCTTCAGTTTGTGCAACAGTTTTCTCTTCAGTGTTATTTTCTTGTAAAGATTCGACTGGAAAAAACAATACTGCAATCACTGAAATTGTTTCGAAAATTGAACAAAATAAATACAAAATTGGCGACAAAATCGATATTCCTTTAACTAATTTAGATGGAATTACGAAAGTTGTTGTTTCGGTGGATGGACAAGAAGTTCCTGCTGATTTTACGATTGACGGAAAAACAATTGGATTAGGAAATCATACGGTTAATTTGAAATTCTTCAAAGGAGAAGAAGAAACAAATTCGCGCGATTTTACGTTTGTGGTTTATGCAAAGGAGCCGGCTGCGCAATGGAATTATGAAATTGTAGGAACTTATCCACATAACCCTGATTATTTTACGCAAGGTTTTTATTTCAAAAACGGAAATATTTTCGAAGGAACTGGACTTCGTGGAGGAAATACACGTTTGATTGAATATAAATTGGGTGCAACTGAACCTACAAAATTATATCAAATCAAAGACGATGTTTTTGGAGAAGGAATTACAGAACTGAATGGTTTTATTTATCAATTAACATGGCAAGATCGTGTCATTTATAAATATGATTTAAACTTTAATCAAGTTGAAAAATTTGATATGCCAGCTCAAATTATCGAAGGTTGGGGAATTACTACAATTGGTAAAGAATTAGCTGTAACAGAAGGTTCGCAACGTATTCATTTCTTCGATGAGAAATTTAACTACCTTAGAACTGTTCAAGCTTTTGATAGCACACAACCATATAGTTATTTGAATGAAATTGAGTATCACGATGGTTTAATTTATGCAAATGTTTACCTAAAATCTGGACACGCAGATAACAGTAATATCGTGGTAATAGATCCGCAAACTGGCGCTGTAAAAGCTGAGTTTAATTTTGCTGAATTGAAAGGAAAACAAGGAAATCCACAAGCGCAAGAATTGAACGGAATCGCTTTCAAAGACAACGGAAATATGTTAGTTACTGGAAAGCTTTGGGACAAAATCTTTGAAGTGAAGATTAAGAAATAATTTCCTTAACACATAAAAAAGCAAAAAGCTCGACCTGCAAAATCGAGCTTTTCTTTTCAAAAATCATCTAAAAAATTATAAGTAAAAATTTTTAGCTATAAAGATCTATAACCAAAATTGATCTTTCCAATCTGTGTTAGTTAAAAGTGAATTAAATTGTTCTTTAATTACTTTTAACTTTTTTTGTGTTGCATTTTTCTCAAATTCAGGAAACATTTGTTTCTCCTCAAATCTGATATGCAAATCCAATTCTTCTTCGATATAAATCAAACTTTTCATCGGATTTTTTGCATCTATTTTAAACAAGCGTCTCAAACGTCTATGTTCTTTCAATGCTCTTTTTACCAAGTAATGATCTTCATCTAAAAGCGAAAACAAGTAATTTTCTTCTATCTCAAATTTTTTGAATAATACTTTTTCCCCATACCAATTTACATAATCAACAATTCGTTGAATATCGACTCCTTTATCTATTCCAGCACGAATATTCCAACAAAAAAATAATGTTTTATGATGCCTTTCGCACGCTTCATTTAGATTTACTGTTACAGTATAACTCATCTGAGAAGCAGTTCTTTGAGGAAGTTCTATTAATAGGTTCATTGTTGTAATTTTTTAATTCGGATAATCGGATATTTTTATCTTATTTTAAATCAAATTTTTTTAATGCTTAAGAAAAGCAATTCCTTTCTCTAGATCATCAATCAAATTAAACATCGATGTCTTTTCTAGCATTCCTCGCAAATCATTACGAATTGCAAAAACACGGCTATGTAAAGCACAAGGTTTGTTAGCATCGCACTCTACTAAACCTAAAATGCAACTGTGATAAAGACCATCTCCATCAATCGCTTTGATGATATTCACTAATTTGATATCTTCTAAATGCGCTGCATCCATTTGGAAACCTCCCATTTTTCCTTTAACAGATGAAATCACATTTGCTTTAACTAATTGTTGAAGAATTTTGGCTGTGTAAGCTTCTGGAGAATTAATCGAATTTGCAATTTGTTTTAAATTGACTCTCTTTCCTTCTACAGATTCTTGTGCAATAAACACACAAGCCTTAATTCCATATTCGCACGCTTTAGAAAACATTAATTTCTTTTATTCATTATAAATTATGAAACAAATATACAACTAATTTTAATTCGGACAAATTTATCTTATTAAATTTTTAAAAATAAAAAAACCACTCAAAAATGAGTGGTTTAATGTTATCTGAAAAGAAAATTTCTTAATCTTCGTCTTCGTCTTGATCAGCATCCTTAACAGCGTTACGAGAAGTACGAATAGCTACTACTACTGCGTTATCTGGATGAGCGAATGTGTAGTTATCATTTTTCAATGTTTCCACATACATTTTGTGACCGATTCTCATTGGAGTGATATCGATTTCGATTTCGTCTGGTAAGTTTGCTGGAATAGCACGAACTTTTAATTTACGCATGTTGAAACGTAAAACTCCACCAGCTACTAAACCACGAGCACGTCCTACTAAACGAACTGGTACTTCCATAGTTACTGGTTTGTCCTCGTTTAATTGGTAAAAATCTACGTGTAAGATTTTATCCGTTACTGGGTGGAATTGGATGTCTTGTAAAATTGCTTGAATTTTAGCTCCATCAGCTAACTCAATAGTTGCTGTATGAGCATCTGGAGTGTAAACTAATGATTTGAATGCTTTTTCATCAGCTGAAAAGTGGATAGGCTCTCCAGAACCGTAAACCACACAAGGTACTTGTTCAGCATTACGTAGGTTACGTGTAGCCACTTTACCTAAGTCTTCTCTTTTTACACCTTGAATTGTAATTGACTTCATAATAATATGTATATAATAAAAATAATTTAATTTTAAGTTAAATCATTAGATAACAAAACGTTGGCTAATAGATTTGTTGCTATGTACTAAATGCATAACATCAGCAAAAAGCGGAGCGCAAGATAATACTTTTATTTTAGATACGGAAGTATTTTTTAATGGAATACTATCAGTTATAGCAATTTCCGTTAATAGAGAGTTATCAAGACGCTCATAAGCTGGTCCAGATAAAACTCCATGCGTTGCAATTGCACGAACAGATTTTGCTCCTTTTTCCATAATCAATTCAGCCGCTTTAGCAAGTGTACCCGCTGTATCAATCATGTCATCCACTAAAATAACATTTTTACCTTCTACCTCACCGATTAACATCATGCTATCAACTTGATTAGCAACTTTACGTTCTTTATGACAAATTACGATATCTGCATTAAGGTATTTAGCATATGTATTTGCACGTTTAGCACCTCCCATGTCTGGAGAAGCGATACAAATATTATCTAAACCTAAACCTTTAATGTATTCAACAAAAATTGTTGAAGCAAATAAATGATCAACAGGAACTTCAAAAAATCCTTGAATTTGATCAGCGTGTAAATCCATAGTCATTACACGAGTTGCTCCAGCTGTCATTAACATTTTTGCAACTAATTTTGCTCCAATTGGCACACGTGGCGCATCCTTACGATCTTGACGAGCAAAACCAAAATAAGGAATAACAACTGTAATACTTTTAGCAGATGCGCGTTTTGCTGCATCACACATTAAAAGTAATTCCATTAAATTGTCTGTTGGTTGCATTGTAGAACCAATTAAGAAAACGCGAGCTCCGCGAATTGGCTGTTCAAAAGCGGGTACAAATTCTCCGTCGCTAAATTCTACAATTTTAGATTTACCAAGTTCTTGACCATATTGATCGGCAATTTTTTGTGCTAATTCTAATGATCCTCTGGTCGAAAAAAGAAATGCTGATTGTTCCATTGTTTGTTTTGGGAAATATTTATGCAAAAATAATTTAAATGATTCAAACATGGTACAAGAAAAATGAAAATTAATTTCGGCACAGTTATTGTGTTAATTTTTTAACATGTTTAATAATTTCAGAAAATATGACTTTAATTACTTATTGTTTTTTTCGGTAAATTATTCATTTCGTTATTAAGTATTTATATAATTTTTGTAATTAAATATATCCTCATGAAAAAGATTTCATACCTATTAAGTGTAATTGGATTAGGAATTTTTGCTCACGCGCAAGAAACTACTGAAACAATTAACAACGATTACAACAAGTGGTCTATTGAAGCACAAGCTGGTGCAAATAAGGCTACAGTTCCATTTACAAATGGATACTATAATGAAACTCCAAGTTTTTATAATGTAAACTTTGGTATTCGTTATATGTTTAATAACAAATTTGGTCTTAAATTATCAGGTGGTTATGACCGTTTGAAGGAAGGAGAAGGTTCTAAACATTTTAGATCAAATTTCTACCGTGTTGATTTATCAGGAGTTGCTAACTTAGGACGAATGATGAATTTTGAAACTTGGACAAACACGTTTGGGTTATTAGCTCATGGTGGTGTTGGTTATGGTTTTATGAACAATGATGCTACTAAGGGAGAATCATCTGGCTTATTAGATGATAACGACGAAATGGGATTAGTTTCATTAGGTTTAACTCCACAAGTTAAATTGACAAATAGACTTGTTTTAACAGGAGATTTATCTTATTCAAAAACTATTCGTCAAAAAACAACATGGGACGGACAGTCATCTAATACTTCTGCAAGTAGAGGGTTTGATGGTTCTTTATGGAACGCGACATTAGGTTTAACATTTTACTTAGGTAAAAATGAAAAACACGCTGACTGGGTTTACGAACCATCTCGTTCTGACTTAGAAGATCGTATTGCTAACATCGAACAAATGTTAAAAGATACTGACGGAGATGGTGTTGCTGATTACTTAGATCAAGAACCAGATTCAGCTCCAGGTGCAGTAGTTGACACAAAAGGTGTTACTATCGACCACAACGGAAACGGAATCCCAGATAATATTGAAGAATATATCAAACAAAATGCAGGAGGAAATACAACTATCGTTAACGATGCTGATTTCTTAGAGCAAATGATTAATTCAGGTATTATCAATGTTTACTTTGATTACAATTCTGACAAACCATACCAACAATCTGTAGGAGGTATCAAATTTGTATCTGAGTACTTAAAAGCTAAACCAAATGCTCAAATTGAGATTTTAGGTTACGCTGATCCAGTAGGAGGTGATGCTTTCAATAAAGATTTATCTCGTAGAAGAGCAGAAAATGTTAAAGCAATTTTAGTTAACCAAGGAGCTGATGCTTCTCAATTAACTACTATTGGTGAAGGTGAAGATAAAGAGTTCAAAAACTCTCAAGTTTCTTCTCATCAATTAGCAAGAAGAGTTGTTTTCAGAGTAAAATAATTCTCTCTTAATTTAAGATATTAATCAGGGATAGATTTTTTCATTTTTTTGATTATCTATTCCTGATTTTTTTTATCTTTACCGTTACTTAAATTACTATATAATGAACCCTTTTAGCCAACACTTTAATACTCCTAGATGGGTAGTATTGGTGATAGATATAATAATTGTTTTTATAAGTTATATCATAAGTAATTTTATTTTGAATAGTTTTTCAAACACGTTTAGTGTCGAGAAACTTGTTTATAAATTACCGTTTATAACATTCGTTTACTTTTTCTGTTTTATATATTTTAAGACATATAAAGGTGTTGTAAGAAAAACAGGCTTAAAAGATGCTGAAAATGTATTTGTATCTAATACTACGGCTTTTCTGATTCTTTTCTTCATCTCTTTTATCTATAGACAATTCATTGAATCTAATCTTTCGGAGAACACTCCTGTTTCATATGTTTTCAGAATGTCTTATTCTGTGATATTTGTCCATTTATTTATTTCAACAGTAATAATGGTTATTGCCAGATTATATTACAAATGGATTTATGATTATTTTTTCTCTAAAAATAAAGCTCAACAAAAAATATTGATTTACGGAGCTGGAGATTCAGGATTAATTACTCGAGATATTTTACAAAATGATACTCAGTTTAATTATAAAGTTGTAGGTTTTATTGATGATAAACCTTCTAAAATTGGAACATTTATAGATGGTGTTAAAATTTATTCTATAAATGATATTGATAATAAATTCATTGAACGAAATGATATTTCAGAAATTATTATTTCTATTCAAAATATTAAAACGAATCAATTATTAAATCTATCCAAATCATTAGAAGATTTGAATGTAAACATAAAAATAATTCCACCTATTTCTAATTGGATTGATGGTACATACAAGCCTGCTCAAATCAAACAATTAAAAATTGAAGATTTATTAGGTCGTGAATCAATTAAGTTGAAAAACCCTATTATTAATGAAAATGTACAAGGTAAGGTAATACTTGTTACTGGTGCTGCAGGTTCTATAGGAAGTGAAATTTCAAGGCAACTTGCTATGATGGATTTTGCTCAACTAATTTTGATTGATCAGGCAGAATCGGCTCTATATGATGTTCAACAGTCTTTAAAAAATGAAATTTCTGAAGAAAAACAAAATAGAATAGATTATATCGTTTCGAGTGTAAGAGATCGAAAACGAATGTTAAGCCTTTTTGATAAATATCATCCGCAAATTATTTTTCATGCAGCTGCATATAAACATGTTCCTTTAATGGAAAGATTTCCATATGAAGCAATTAATACAAATATTTATGGAACAAAAATTATTGCTGATTTAGCGAATGAATTTGGTGCCGAAAAATTTGTTATGGTTTCAACAGATAAAGCGGTTAATCCGACTAACGTGATGGGAGCAACCAAACGTGTGGCAGAAATTTATGTAAATTGTACAAATGAAAAATCTAAAACAAATTATATTGTTACTCGATTTGGCAATGTCTTAGGATCTAATGGTTCTGTAATACCTTTATTCAAACGTCAATTAGAAAACGGAGGTCCTTTGACAGTAACACATCCCGATATTACACGTTTTTTCATGACTATTCCAGAGGCCTGCCAATTAGTATTAGAAGCGGCTATTATGGGAAAAGGTGGTGAGATTTTTGTATTCGACATGGGCGAATCAATGAAAATTATTGATCTTGCTAAAAGGATGATTAGATTAAGTGGCTTTAAATATCCTGAAGAAATTGATATAAAAATTGTAGGTTTGCGTCCAGGTGAAAAAATCTATGAAGAGTTATTGGCTAATGATGAAAATACAGTAAAGACCCATCATGAAAAAATAATGATAGCAAAAGTTAATACAAACAAATGTCAAGACAATAAAAAACTAATTGAAGAACTATGCTTAATGTCTTCAACCATAGAAAAACATGAGCAAGTGATGCAATTAGTAGCAAAAATTAAAGAAATTGTACCCGAATTTAAATCTCAAAACTCAGAATTTGAAAAACTTGATAACTTAATATATGAAAAATAAAATTTTCCAATTTTTATGTCTTCTATCTTTAATTGTAGTTACGTCGTGTGGCTCAAGTAAAGAAATTGTTTATTTTCAAACCCCAGAAGAATTAACAACTAATTTTGAACAACATATACCAAAAATACAACCAACAGATCAATTAGCAATTGTTATATCTGCTGCTGATGTTGCAGCTGCAGCACCTTTTAATCAATTAAGTACAATTCAAACAACCGCTAATAGTAATACATTATCTCCATATAGCCCAACCTATACTGTAGATGAAAATGGAGAGATTAGTTTACCTATGATTGGAAATATAAAGATTGGTGGACTTACAAGAAGTCAAGCGATTGAAATAATAAAAACTAAAGTAAGTAAATATATAGTTAATCCAGGTGTTAATGTAAATTTTGTAAACTTCAGAATTAGTGTATTAGGAGAAGTAGCTCGTCCAGGAAGTTTTATTGTTCCGACAGAAAGAATCACACTTTTGGATGCTTTAGGTATGGCTGGAGATCTTACCATTAAAGGGAAACGAGAAAACGTAACGGTGATTAGAGAAAGTAATGGAGTGAAAGAACGTTATAATGTTGATTTAACTTCTGAATCTGCTCTCAATTCTCCTGTTTATTATTTAGCACAAAACGATGTGGTTTATGTAGAGCCAAACTCTGCACAAGTTTCTGCATCAAAATTTACACCTAACTATTCGTTATGGATTTCTATGGCAGGTGTTATTATTTCTGTAATTTCTGTTTTAACAAGGTAAGATGAATCAAATTAATAATTCGACAAATAACTCTTCTTTTGAAGAAGAAGAAGAGAATATTAATCTTAGACAAGTTTTAGAACAATATTTATATTATTGGAAATGGTTTGTTTTGGGATTAATCGTAGCCATTATAGGGGCGTTATTTTATTTAAAATATACACAAAAACAATATCAAGTTTCTGCTAAAATTCTTTTAAATGAAAAAGAATCTGCAGCTGGAGAGTTAGCCGGTTTGGCAGATGCAGCAACTATGTTTGGTACGAGTTCTAATGCAGAAGTTGGTGACCAAATCGAAATTCTGAAATCAAGACGTTTAATTTCTAAAGTGGTTGAACAAAATAATTTTAATATTCGCTATTTTAGTGTTGGTAGAATTGCTGAAATTGAAACAACAGCTAATGATTCTCCTATTAAGATTTTATTTCTTAATGAAGCTGATAAACTTAATGATGAATTATATGAAGAACTAAATATTAAAATTGAATCTACCACAAAGTTTAGCTTAACTAACAATAATACAAAAGAAACAAAATCTTATTCTTTTGGTCAAAAAATTGAATCTCCTTTTGGAGATATTGTTATTAGTCCAAATAAAAATATTTCAAAAAGTATTGATTCTGAATATTTAATTAAACTAAGTTCATTAAATAATACTGTTAATTATTATCAAGCTAAAATTCAAATTGAACCAAACAGTGATAAAAATTCAAAAATTGTTAACTTCAATTTAGTTGGTAGTGTTCCTGAGATTTCGAAACAGTTTATTGATAATCTAATTAAACAATATAATTTAGACCTTGTTACCGATAACAATAAATTGACAGAAGCAACTTCTAAATTTATTGATTCTAGGTTAGCTATTGTTACTGGAGATCTTCAAGGAGTAGATAAAGATTTAGAAAGATATAAACAAAGCAACAATATTACAGATGTTACTTCAGAAGCAAATATTTTCTTACAAAATGCATCTGATAATGAGAAGAAATTATTAGAATCTTCTACTCAACTTCAATTAGTCGATTATATGAACTCCGCTTTAAGTTCTAATAAATCAGATCTCTTACCAACAAATATTGGTTTACAAGATCAAACTGTTGCTTCACAGATTGCTTCTTATAACGAATTAGTTTTAACGAAAGATGACATGTTAAAGTCTGTGACTAATGAACATCCAAATGTCGTAAAACTTCAGGAACAGATTAGTGATATTAAACGAAACTTAAAAAATAGTTTACGTTTATACAGAAATAATACGCAAACAACTTTAAGTTCTATTCAAACGAAACAAAATCAAATAAGAAGTCGTATTCAAAAGGTTCCAAGTCAAGAACGTGGATTTAGAGATATCTCAAGACAACAACAAATTGTTGAAGCTTTATACTTATTCTTATTACAAAAACGAGAAGAAAATGAAATAAAAGCTGCTGCAACACCTGAGAATATAAAGGTTATTGATTTTGCTTACGATTCTAAAATTCCTGTTTCACCCAAAAAGAATATTGTTTTATTAGGTGCTATCATTTTAGGAATAATTGTTCCATTTGCTTTTATTTACATTTACAAATTACTAAATAACAATGTAAATATTAAAGAAGATGTAGAAGATGCTGTAGGAGCTCCAATTGCTGGGCAAGTTCCTAAAAGTGAAATTTCTATTATAGAACCTAATGATAGCTCGAGCGTCGCAGAAGCATTCAGAATTTTGAGAACAAATATGAATTTCCTTCTTAGAAATTCTACTGAGCCACAATCAATCTACATAACATCTACAATAAAAGGAGAAGGAAAAACTTTTATTTCTACAAATCTTGCCCAAATCTTAACAATGTCAGGTAAATCTGTTTTATTAATTGGAGCAGATATTAGAAGTCCAAAAGTTTTAGATTATTTAGGAATTACTGATCAATACAGACACAAATATGGTGTTACAGAATATTTGATTTCAAATGATATTAATATTAGTGATATCATCATCAAAAATCCTGCTGATTATAAATTTGATGTTATTTATTCTGGACAGGTAGCTCCAAATCCTTCAGAGCTATTGATGAACGGACGTTTTGATGATATTGTCAAATATGGAAAAGCAAACTATGATTATGTATTAATAGATACTGCGCCTGTTAGTTTAGTTACTGATACTTTATTAATTTCTGACAGTGCAGATATTACAATGTACGTTGTTCGTGCTAATTATTTAGACAAACGAATGTTGGCTATTCCTAAAGAATTATATCAAGATAAGCGTCTTAAAAATATGGCAATGGTTGTCAATGATGTTGACTTTACAAAAGGGTACGGATATGGGTACGGATATGGGTACGGATATGGTGAAAATCATAATAAAGGAAACTCTTTCTTTAGTAAATTATTCGGTAAAAAATAAAAACAAAAGCCACTTCTTTCGAAGTGGCTTTTTGTTTTTATTATAATCTATTTTATTGTCTTTGTCTCACAGCTTCGTAAACACAAATCGCTGCTGCGTTACTCACATTTAACGAATCTACAAACCCTAACATCGGAATTTTAATCAACGAATCTGAATTATCAGCCCAAAAATCAGAAAGCCCTGTTGCTTCTGTTCCTAAAATAATGGCAGAAGATTTTGTGAAATCAGTCTCGTATAAATTCTTTGTTTCTTCTCTTAAAAATGTTGAAACCACTTGAATATTTTTCGATTTTAAGAAATCCAAAACAGCCTCTTTACTTGCTGATGCAATTTGATTGGTAAACAATGTTCCGACCGAAGAACGAATCACATTTGGATTGAAAAAATCTACTGTTTCATCACAAACAATTACAGCATCTACGTTTGCTCCATCTCCAGTTCGTAAAACTGCACCAAGATTTCCAGGCTTTTCTACCGCTTCCAAAATAACAACCAATGTATTTTCTGGCAATTGTAAATCTGTCAATGTCGAAGATTTCGTTTTATAGACACCAATAATTCCGCCTGTTGATTTTCTATACGCAAGCTTCTCAAAAACTTGTTTGGTAATTGTAAATACTTTTGCTTGTCCAAAATCTATTGATTTGTTATAAATATCTTCGCAAATATAAATTTCAACCGCTTCGTAACCACCTTTTACAGCTAATTCATTTTCTTGTGTTCCTTCCACAATAAATAAACCTTGATTTTTACGTTCTCTCGATTTTTCTTGCAATTTCAGCAAGTTTTTAATCCTTGGATTTTGAAGACTTTCTATTAACATTTTACAAAATTACTCGAAATTCATTGAAATAGATGCAAATTATTTCGTTGTTGCCAATTTTTTACTAACAACTTTTAATAAATTATATTTTAAGGAAGAAGCGTCAGCTGGTGGATTCTGTACTTTCGATGGTGAAACAATATTTTGATACTCATAACCTGACATGCTTAAATACTTCAATCTGATTATAAAAATATTTCCATTCTTCCGTTGCATTCTTTTCTTTTACCAACATACATTGCATTTTAGCAGCTCCGGCAGAACATTCTCTTATTTTGGAGCATTTGTTTACAACTCTTCTCCTTCCTTCATTACATTTGTCTAGACACACGAAATAAATAATCAAGGCCTAAAACGCTCGATAAAATAATTTTTTTCATAAAATTGAATTTACTTATCCATGAAAAATATTATGCAAAAACAATGTTTAATTCATAAACATTATTCATTCCAAATATTTAACTTGATTATAAATAACTTAATCACTTGTATTTTTTGTTGTACCTTTGCACCTTAAAATCAGAATTTTCGTATGACCAAAGATGGAAAAATGGAGTTGATGGCTCCTGCTGGGAATTTCGAATCGTTACAAGCGGCTTTAGATAACGGAGCTGATTCTGTATATTTTGGAGTTGAGCAGTTGAATATGCGTGCGAGAGCATCAATAAACTTTACAATGGACGATTTACCAGAAATCGTAAAACGTTGTGAGGAAAAAGGTGTGCGTTCTTACCTTACTTTAAATACAATTATATACGATCACGATTTATCTTTAATCAAAAACTTATTGGACAGAGCAAAAGAAGCTAATATTACGGCTGTTATTGCTATGGATCAATCGGTTATTGCCTATGCAAGACAAATTGGGATTGAGATTCATATTTCGACACAAATTAACGTTACGAATATCGAAACAGTAAAATTCTATGCAATGTTTGCTGATACAATGGTATTATCGCGTGAATTGAGTTTGAAACAAGTGAAAAAGATTTGTGAACAGATTATTAAAGATGATGTTCGTGGACCAAGTGGAAATTTAGTTGAAATCGAAATTTTCGGTCACGGAGCATTGTGTATGGCTGTTTCAGGTAAATGTTACTTGAGCTTACATTCTCACAATTCTTCTGCAAATCGTGGAGCTTGTAAACAAAACTGTCGTAAAAAATATACCGTAATCGACCAAGAATCTGGTTTCGAAATCGAATTAGATAACGAATACATGATGTCACCAAAAGACCTTTGTACAATGGAATTTTTGGACGAAGTGGTTGATGCAGGTGTAAAAGTATTGAAAATTGAAGGTCGAGGACGTGCTCCAGAGTATGTTGCAACTGTAATTCGTGCATATAGAGAAGCGATTGATTCTATTGCGGATAAAACATATTCAAAAGATAAAGTGGATTACTGGATGGGATTATTGCAAACTGTTTATAATCGTGGTTTTTGGTCTGGATATTATTTAGGTCAAAAATTGGGAGAATGGTCTGCTGTTCCAGGTTCTATGGCAACTCAGAAAAAAGTTTACATCGGAAAAGGAGTTCATTTCTTCCCAAAACCAAGCATTGGTCAATTTGTAATTGATGCCTATGATTTGAAAGTTGGAGATTTGATTTTAGTAACAGGACCAACAACTGGAGCCAAAGAAATGGTGGTTACAGAAATGATGGTGGAAGATGTAAAATCTGAAACAGCTAAAAAAGGTGATTCGATTACAATTCCGATGGAATTTAGAATTCGTCCTTCTGATAAATTATACAAATTAGTAAAAGTAGAAGAGCCAGGAACGCAACAAAATAGTGTTGAAGAAGGCGCTTATTCTCATTAAAAAATAGTTTTCAATGGTCATTATTACGTTACAACGCGATAAATGCATCGGATGCAACTATTGTTATGAGTTAGCACCAGAACGATTCAGAATGTCAAAAAAAGATGGTAAATCTGTTTTATTAAAAGCAATTGATAAAAAAGGTTTCCATACGTTGAAAGATCCTGATCATTCTATCGCAGATAATTGCGAACGTGCTGCCAAAGCTTGTCCTGTAAACATTATTACAGTAAAAGAAATTTAGGTTAAAACATTAGCTATATAAAAAGTCCATCAAAATTTTGATGGACTTTTGTTTTATGTAAAAAAGGCACTCTCCTTTAAAGT
>NZ_DEVJ01000050.1:0-18052 GCF_002362875.1 Empedobacter sp. UBA3239
AACTTTTGATACTGATCCGTAAAGTTGTTTTCTTTTTTTTGTTGGGAGAAAGTGAAACATGAAAGTAAAAGAAATAATGGTAATACTAGTTTTGTAATTTTCATAAGAATTGATTTATATAAAATTACAAAAAAATAATAAACAAAAAACTCCTTATCAATTCTGATAAGGAGTTTTTTGTTGTGGTCCCTACTGGATTCGAACCAGTGACCCCCTGCTTGTAAGGCAGGTGCTCTGAACCAACTGAGCTAAGAGACCTTGTTTAGAATTTTATTTAAGAGACTTCCTATTGTCTTTATGTGGTCCCTACTGGATTCGAACCAGTGACCCCCTGCTTGTAAGGCAGGTGCTCTGAACCAACTGAGCTAAGAGACCTTGTTTAGAATTTTATTTAAAAGACTTTCTATTGTCTTTATGTGGTCCCTACTGGATTCGAACCAGTGACCCCCTGCTTGTAAGGCAGGTGCTCTGAACCAACTGAGCTAAGAGACCTTTTTAGAGTTTTATTTAAAAGACTTTCTATTGTCTTTATGTGGTCCCTACTGGATTCGAACCAGTGACCCCCTGCTTGTAAGGCAGGTGCTCTGAACCAACTGAGCTAAGAGACCTTTTTATAATTTTATTTAAAAGACTTTCTATTGTCTTTGTGTGGTCCCTACTGGATTCGAACCAGTGACCCCCTGCTTGTAAGGCAGGTGCTCTGAACCAACTGAGCTAAGAGACCTTCGTAATTGGATTGCAAATATAGGGCTGTTTTTGAATAATCCAAATAGTTAAAATGAAAAAATTAAAATAAAATTCACATACAAACCTTAACTCTTTTCATTTCAAATAAATAATTTTTTAGATTTTAAAAAGAAATTTTTGTCTTTTTCTTTTTCTCTTCAATTTTCACCCCTTTGAAGAGGTATATTATTCCGATAAATGAGATAGAAATGGTAATGATAGAGAAAATAAAAGCCGCACTAGTGGCTAAAGTTTCGTCAAAATTGAATCGATGTGCTGCATACATAAATACTGCTTCTCTAATTCCAAAACCACTAAATGATATAATTGACAATATCCCAGAAACCAAAAAGATTAATAAATAAATACTGAAATTTTCTGGATGAATATTTAACCCTTCTAAAACGAAATACAACATCCCAACTTGTATCAATTGTAATACAATCGAATAAATCATCGAGTTATAGAAAGTTTTTTTATGAATAGGGAAAATCATTCCTAAAATAAATGGAACAGCTATAAAACCAACCAAAGAAAGGGTTAATGAACCATATTGTATCCAAGGATAATCAGTAAGATTTGAGAAAAATATTAGGAAGATGATGATTAACAACATGGCACCAAGTCCAATAATTTTGTCAAGAAAAACAGCTTGAGAAATTTCTTTCAGACTGATTTTATAGTTTTTATTCAACACATAAACTTTATATGCATCACCACCAATTCCACCTGGAACAAAAGTGTTGTAAAACATTCCTAAGAAATACAAACGTGCATTTGATTTGTATGATAAATCGAGGTTAATGTCTCGGAAATAATAATCTAATCGGAAAACAGATAAAGCTTGAGAAATAACATACAAGATTACTGCGATGATAATATAAAACCAATTGGCATTTTTGTAGTGACTGAAAATATCAAAGATATGCAGTTTGACAAAAAATATATAATAGATTAAAGCAATACTAATGGTTAATTTGATTGCTGTTATGATGTATTTTTTTGTTTTCGGATTCAATTAAATTCTTTTGAAAATTATAGCACAAATTTATAGATTCTTCGTTTAATCTTTGAAAAAATTATTTATCTACCAATATTTGTCTGATATTATGTAGTTTTGCGGATAAATTAATCGAATCATGCAATCAAAAGTTATTGTAATTACAGGTTCATCTTCAGGTGTTGGCTTGACTTTGGCTAACTATTTTCACGATAAAGGACATCAAGTTTACGGATTGTCAAGAACGGCTAAAGGAGAAGAACGATTTAAGCATATTGCAACAGATGTATCTGATAAAGAAAATGTACAACGTAGTTTTCAACAAATTTTTTCTGAAACTAATGATAAAATTGATGTATTGATTAACAATGCAGGAATTGGAATGTTAGGTGCTGTGGAAGATGCAACTAAAACTGATATCGAGAAATTGTTGGATGTTAATGTGTATGGACCAATTTATACGATGCAAGAGGTTTTGCCTAAGATGCGTTTTCAGAAAAATGGTTACATTCTGAATGTTTCGTCTATTGCAAGTAACAATGGTTTGCCATTTAGAGGATATTATTCTGCTTCAAAATCGATGATAGATCGTTTGATAGAATCTGCACGATTAGAAAATCGACATACAGGAGTAGAAATTGCTACGTTGAATTTTGGAGATATCAAAACTAATATTGCAGAAGGTCGTGTGAAAACTTTTGTTTCAAAATTTTATCAAAAAAGATACGATGCAATGGTTGCCGATATCGATCACGAAGTGCAAGATGGTACACCAACAGAAGATTTGATTCCGATTATCGAAAATATTTTGGCTCAGAAGAATTTGAAACCACATTATTATATTGGAAAATCGATGCAGAAATTTTCTGTAACCTTGAAAAATATTTTACCTCAAAAAATGTTCGAAAATATTATTGCAAAATACTCAAAATTAGATTAGATGGGAGAGGTTATTTGGCATTACAAATTTTTTGATGATTTAACATCGAAAGAGCTATATAAAATAGTGCAATTGCGCAACGAAGTTTTTGTGATTGAACAAGAATGTATTTACCAAGATTGCGATGATAAGGATTTGGTTTGTGGACATCTTTGGGCAACAATTGGAGATGAGGTTGCAGCGTATTCTCGAATTGTACCAAAAGGAATTTCGTATGAAAATGAACCTTCAATTGGTCGTGTAATTTCGAATCAAAAGTTTCGTCGTTATGGATTAGGAAAACAATTGATGAAAAATTCGGTTCAAGTCATCGAAAATCAATTTAAAACATCTGAAATTAGAATTTCTGCTCAATCTTATTTGAAAGAGTTTTATTCATCGTTTGGTTTTGAACAAGTTTCGGAAGAATATTTAGAAGACGATATCCCACATATCGAAATGTTGAGAAAATGAAATTCTTAAAATACTTTTTCATTACACTATTTTCAGCTTTCATTGTATTAGTTTTGGTTGATGTCTATTATTCGAATCAACTCAAAAAAATGGCTTTGTTTAGCGGAGAAGTGCAAGAATGGAATCAAATAAGAGAAGGAAAAACGAATGTTGAATTGGCTATTTTTGGTTCTTCTCGAGCATTTATTCAAATTAATCCGAATATTTTAGAACAAGATTTAAAACTGACCACGCATAATTTTGGATTAAACGGAAGTAAATTCAAAATGCAATTGTATCGTTTCAATTTGTATTTGAATCATAATCCAAAACCAAAAATAGTTGTTTGGAATTTAGATACTTTTTCGTTTTCACACATTGATGAAGTTTTTCAGCCAAATCAATATGCACCTTTTATGTTGTGGAATTTTAAACTTTATGGTACATTAAACGAATATAAAAACACAAAATTGGTCGATTTTATAGTGCCGCTTTATCGTTACAGAGATCAAATGTATTGGAAAGATCAAATTGCAAGGGCGAAGAAAGAAAAACTGCATAAAGACGGACTTTTTCGTGATGATGGTTTCAAATCATATAACCGAAAATGGAATGTTGATTGGGGGGAAATGAAAAAGAAAAACTCTGATTTTGACTTTTCAGATTATGCTTTGTTAGAAGAATTAATTGCAAAATGTGAACAAGAAAATATTCAGTTAATTTTTACAATTTCGCCCGAATTTTATAAAGGTCAAGATTACATGTTGAATCGAGAAGAAGTGATTAATCGTTATCAAACAACATTACAAAAGCATCATCTTCCGTTATTAGATTATTCGACTGATTCGATTAGTTTTAATCAAAAATACTTTTATAACACAACGCACATGAATTACAAAGGTGCGGATGCTTTTACAAAAGAATTAGCAAAAGATTTGAAAAAATATATAAAATAAAAAATCTCGTAAACCAAATGGTTTACGAGATTTTTAGTTATTGTTGAAGTAATGTTTAATCTAAATTACTTCAACTTTTTTTTCTTTTTTCTGTGTTAAATAAACGCCTGATAAAATCATTCCGAATCCAAATAAATGGATCCACATTATTTTTTCTCCAACCAAAAATCCCCAAAAAACAGAAACTACGGGCATTAAATAAGTCACCATTGAGGCAAACATCGAACCTGTAGATTGTATCAATCGGTAGAATAGTATCATCGCTAAAGCAGTTCCTAAAAGTCCTAAAATAGCAACAAAACCTAAGCTTTTTAATTGTTGTTCAGTTCCTTCGAATACATCAAAAAATCCTGAAATAATTAAAATGAAAATTGAAGGTAATAACCAAATTGTGAATAAAGCCGAGGATAATTGAAATGATGGAACGTCGTTTAAATAGCGTGTTAAGATTAAACTATTCATTCCATAAAGTGCGGTTGCTAATACAATTAATAAACAATGTAAAAGACTATTTTCGCCAGAAAAACCATCGCCACCAATTAATAAAACAGCTCCAATAAATCCGATTATAGCTCCCAAAACTTGATTTTTAGTTCCTTTGATATTGAAAAATAAGGCTCCAAATAGTAAAATAAATAATGGAACTAAAGAATCTAAAATTCCAGCCGTTGAACTAGAAACGTGTGTTTGCGCCATTGGAAATAAAAACATTGGAATGAAATTTCCGCAGAAACCAGCCAATGCAACGTATTTTAATTTGTTTTTCGGAATCTTAAATAGACTTGGAATTCCCCAAATTGCCAAAACTCCTCCTGCAATTGTTAGTCGTAATGCTCCAACTTGATATGGTGTGTATGCGACCAATCCTTGCTTGATGAGAATAAACGAGCTTCCCCAAGTTAGCGCCAAAACGCCAAGGATGATCCAATGTTTTAGTTCGATTTTCATTTTTCTAAGTTTGCGCAAAGATGCACATTTCAGATGATTTTATTGAGTTGTTATTTACAAAAACAATCTGTTGTATGGTCATTTACCATTCCGGTCGCCTGCATATGCGCATAAATAGTGGTTGAACCAAAGAATTTGAAGCCACGTTTTTTCAAATCTTTTGCAATTTGATCCGAAATTTCGGTTGTTGCAGGAACTTCTTTTATCGAATTCCAATTATTGATAATCGGTTTTCCATCAACATATTTCCAGATAAAATCTGAAAAAGAACCAAATTCTTTTTGAATTTCTATAAATAATTTTGCATTATTAATTGCTGCCGAAATTTTTCCTCGATGACGAATAATTCCTTCATTTTGTACCAATTCATCAATTTTAGTTTCATCAAATTTGGCTACTTTCTCTACATTAAAATCAGCAAAAGCTTTTCTAAAATTTTCTCTCTTTTTAAGAATTGTGAACCAACTTAATCCTGCTTGAAAAGATTCGAGAATCAAAAATTCGAATAAAATTTTATCATCTTTTACAGGTTTTCCCCATTCGTTATCGTGATAATCGATGTAATCTTGGTCTTTATTTACCCAAGCGCAACGTGTTTTTTCCATAATGTAATTTTGTTAAGGAGATATAACAATAAATTTAGAACAAAATTTATCTTCATTATTAGTCCATGTATTTTCTTTCTGGATAGATTCGTATTTTATCAAGTTTATTAAAATTTTTAATTGGTTATTCCGATTTTTAGTGATATGATAACTTTTTAGATTATAAAATCCAGAAAAATTAATTACAAATTTATTTAATTTATCTCGTTCAAATTTATAGACATTTGCGCCATGAGAATTTGGAGTGTGAAACTTTAAAGTAAAAATAGTATTTCCATTATCTGAAATTATTGGATAATCATCTATTACATAAATTGTATTGTTTAAAGTGTTAAATAGTAGATAATTATTAATTTCAAATGCTTTTAAATTGAAAATGTATAAATGATTGATTTTATCAACTAATTCGATTTTTTGTTTCTTGTTACACTGATTGAAATCAATAATACTTTTATCTTGTTCATTATTGATTTTAGAATTAATGCAATTATTCGTTATTTTATTTTTATAAAGTTTATCAAATTCTTTCTGAATTGAATCAATATTCTTATTTGTATTTCTGGTTAATGAGATGCTATCTTTTAATAAAGAATTAAACGCTTTATTATTTACAAGTTCAATTTTAGTGTAAAAATCACTTGAGATATTAAATTCAAAATCATCACAATCTAATTCTTGAGCATTAGAAAAAATTGTAAACAGAGTTAGGAAAAAAGTATAAAATAATCTCATTATCTAAATGTTTTTATAAGCCTCTTCAACCGAATAAACGGGTAATTGACACGTATAATTTTCGCAAATATGAATGGATGTTTTATTTTCGATGAATCGGTTTTGAGTGATTTCTAAATTCTCGGTTTTTGAAGCAACAAAAATTGCATTCGGAACATAACATTGTTGAATTTGTTTCGAGAATTTTAATGCATTTTCGCCAACGATTACAATTTCTTTGAACGAATAAGCGAAATTTAGATATAATTGAATCCAATTTGCAAAACCAGTTGGATAATCGTGAATTTTTTCTTCGATATTGGTTAACATTTGTTTCGCTTGTTCAATGTATTTTTCTTGATTGAGAATCTTCCCTAATTTGAACAAATTATTTGCCATTACCGAATTTGAAGATGAAATAACATTGTCATAAATTTCAAATGTTTCATTAACCAAAGGCGTGTCATAATGCGATTTGTACGCAAACATTTTATTCTTGTGATTATAAAATTGATTAAAAACTTCTTCTGTTAAGGTTTGAGCAGTTTCTAAATAATGCATTTCCGAAGTGACTTCATAAAGCTTAATTAACGCTTCAATCATTAAGGCATAATCATCCAAAAATCCGGGAATTGTAGTTTGGTTATCTTTATAATTTCTGAATAAAATTTCACCATTCCATTGATTTTCTAAAATAAAATTGGTTGCATTTTTTGCTAAATCAAGATATTCATTATTTTCAAAAGTGATAAACGCATCACAAAAACCTTTTATGGTTAAAGCATTCCAAGAAGTTAAAACTTTTTCGTCGCGATAAGGTTTTATGCGCTGTTCACGAATTGGATTAAGAATTTTTTTCCATTGAGAAATTTTGGTTTGAAGTTCTGTTGTTTTAATATTTTGCTTCGTAGCAAAATCTTCGTCTTCTGTCAATCGCATTAAAATATTATTACCATGTTCCCATTCTCCAAATTCATTAACATTGTAATATTGCTGAAATAAGTCAAAATCATTTTTCAAAATTGTTTTCAATTCATCCGATTTCCAAACATAATATTTTCCTTCTTCACTTTCAGAATCAGCATCAATAGCAGAATAAAAAACACTTTCAGGCGAAAGCATTTCATCTTTCAACCAATTAATTGTTTCTTCGACAACTGTTTTATATTCTTCTTCTCCAAAAACTTTATATGCATTCGAATAAAGCGAAAGTAATTGCCCATTATCGTAAAGCATTTTTTCGAAATGAGGAACTTTCCAATACGGATCAACTGAATAGCGCGAAAAACCACCTTTTAGTTGATCGTAAATTCCACCAAAAGCCATTCTATCCAATGTTATTTTTGTTTGAATCAAACAGTTTTCATTTTTTGTTTGTGTACCATATCGCAAAATGGTTTCCCAGGCATTTGGTAACATAAATTTTGGTGCACGATTAAAACCTCCCCATTCATCATCAAATTGTTGTTGCCAAAACTCAAATGTTTCATCAATTTTATTTGTTGAAAAAGTTGAAGATGATTTCAATTCGATCGTCTCCATTTTATTCAAACCATCAGCAATAGAGTTGACGTATTCCATTGTTTTAGCTTGATTGTGATGATACAAATGATTGATGTTTTCTAAGAGTTCAATCCATTGAGCTTTCGGAAAATAAGTTCCGCCATAAAAAGGACGACCATCAGGCAAGGCAAAAATATTCAGCGGCCAACCACCAGATTGATGAATTATTTGCGAAACATTCATGTACAAAGCATCTAAATCAGGGCGTTCTTCACGATCAATTTTAATACAAACAAAATTATCATTCATTACCTTTGCAACTTCTTTGTTTTCAAAAGATTGATGTTCCATCACGTGACACCAATGACAAGCTGAATATCCAATTGAAATAAGCAAAGGTTTGTTGACTTTTTTTGCATGAATCAAAACTTCGTCACTCCAACTTTGCCACCAAACAGGATTATTTTCGTGTTGTTTCAAATACGGACTTGTCGCTGATTTTAGATTATTTTGTTGAAAATTCATGATTCTTGTTTAGAAATTTAAAGTTCGTACATTTTTTGTGGACGAAAAATTATATTTTCGATAAAAATTAAAACACATGAACATTTACGAATACATTTCTATTGGCGCATATATGGCTCTGATGATTGGAATCGGGATTTACTCCTACCGAAAGTCAACAAGTAATTCCGAAGATTTTTTGATTGGAGGAAGGAAAATGGGAGCAGCTGTTACGGCGCTTTCTGCTGGTGCTGCTGATATGAGTGGTTGGTTGTTAATGGGCGTTCCAGGAGCAATGTATTTTACAGGTTTGTCGAGTGCTTGGATTGCAATTGGATTGACAACAGGATGTTTTTTGAACTATATTTTTGTCGCACCGCGATTACGAATTTATACAGAAATCGCTCAAAATTCGATTACATTACCCGTATTTTTTGAAAATCGTTTCAAAGATAAATCGCGTTTATTAAGAATTGTTTCTTCAATATTAATCTTAATATTTTTTACATTATATACTTCTGCTGGAATGGTTTCTGGAGGCAAATTGTTTGAATCTGCTTTTGGATTAGATTATATGACTGGACTTTGGATGACAAGTTTTGTAGTTGTATTATACACTTTTTTAGGTGGTTTTTTAGCGGTAAGTTTAACTGATTTCGTACAAGGGACGATTATGGTTTTGGCTTTGGTTATTGTTCCGATTGTAGCAATTTCTGAAATTGGTGGAGTTGGTGAAACCTTTTCGTTGATTAATGATAAAGGCGATAAATATTTAGATTTATTTAAAGGTACAACAACAATTAGTATATTATCCTTGATGGCTTGGGGGTTAGGATATTGTGGTCAGCCCCATATTTTAGTACGTTTTATGGCGATTGGAAACCCGAAAGATTTAGCGAAAGCTAAAGATATTGGAATTATATGGATGATTTTTACAATAGGTGGAGCACTTTTAGTTGGTTTAGTTGGTATCGCATATTTAATGAAATTTGATCAAACAACAATGTTAAAATTTGATGGGTCTAAAACAGAAGCAGAAACGATTTTTATTTATTTTTCACGTGTTTTGTTTCATCCATTAGTTGGTGGATTTTTATTATCAGCAATTTTAGCAGCTGTAATGAGTACAATTTCTTCACAATTATTAGTAACATCAAGTTCGTTAACAGAAGATATTTACAAAGCATTTTTGAACAAAAAAGCAACACCAAAACAGTTATTAACAGCAAGTCGTTTATCGGTTTTAATTGTAGCATTAATCGCGGTGTTGTTGTCATTAACACCAAAAGATTCTATTCTAAATTTAGTTGGAAATGCTTGGGCAGGATTTGGATCTGCATTTGGACCAGTAATCGTTTTCTCTCTTTTTTGGAAAAAAACTTCTTGGCAAGGAGCTTTAGCAGGTATGTTAACAGGAGGAATTGTTGTCTTAGCTTGGGTTTATGTAAATCACGATTACAAAGATTGGTATGAAATGATACCTGGGTTTTTATCTTCGGTTATCGCAATTTATGTCGTTTCGTTAATGACTCAAAAACCGAATCAAGAGATTGATAAAGAATTTGATGAAATGAAAGCTGTTTTGAAAGAGAATTAATGCATCCAAAAGAAATAGAAAATATATTAAAGTTAAATCCTTTTGATCGTTATCAATATTTTATTCGAAAAATTGCTGATTGGGAAATTGCTTATACATTGATTTTTCCTGATGGTGATTACGCTATTTCTATAATTAATGATAAAAAAATATTTCCAATTTGGTGTGCAAAGGAATTTGCTGAATTAACAAAAAACGATGGTTGGGAAAATTGTGAAGTATTGGAATTGACTTTTGATGATTTTGAAGAAACTCTTTTTGATTATATTGATGAAAATCATTTATTGATAAATGTGTTTCCTACAGATAAAACTGGTTTTGTTGTCAGTTTAGAAGAGTTTGCTAGAGATTTGAAAGATGAATTAGAACAATATCAATGAAATATAAAAAAATAGGTAGAGGCATTTGTTTACCTTTTTTATTGCTGAAAATTATGAATTTATTATTCAAAAGTTAAAACTTAAAACTTAAAAAATTGTTGATAAGTTTCACTTGTAGAGAATAAGGTCAAAAGAGAGATTTGTTTGTATATTTGTAAAGTTTGATTAAAAAAATAGTCAAAATTAAATCAATTTATACGAAAAGATGAACGATATTATTCAATTACTGCCAGATCATGTAGCCAATCAAATTGCCGCAGGAGAAGTTGTACAACGACCAGCTTCTGTGATAAAAGAATTGATTGAAAATGCGGTGGATTCTGGTGCAACTTCTATTCAGGTGATTGTAAAAGATGCTGGCAGAAGCTTGATTCAAGTGATTGATAATGGTTCGGGAATGAGTGTGACGGATGTTCGAATGGCTTTTGAACGTCACGCAACTTCAAAAATCAGAAAGACAGAGGATATCTATAATATTCATACAAAAGGTTTTCGTGGAGAGGCTTTGGCGTCGATTGCTGCGGTTGCACAGGTAGAAACGAAAACGCGTCGAGAAGAGGATGAGGTTGGTTCGCAATTGGTGATTGAAGGCGGAGAAGTTCGCAACCAAGATCCTGTTGTTTGTCCAGCTGGAACGTCTATTTCGGTAAAAAATCTTTTCTATAATGTGCCTGCTCGTCGTAATTTCTTAAAATCAAATCAAGTTGAATTTCGTCATATTCAAGATGAGTTTCAACGTGTTTCGATGGCGCACGAAAACATTAGTTTCTTTTTACATCACAATGATGCAGAGGTTTATCATTTGAAAGCCGGAAATCTGAAACAACGTATTGCTCAAATTTTTGGAAAAAAATTAAGTTCACAAATTATATCCGTTGAAGAAGATACAGAAATTGTAAAAGTGAAAGGTTTTGTGGGGAAACCAGATGCTGCAAAAAAATCGCGTGGCGAACAATTTTTCTTTGTGAATAATCGCTTTATTCGTAGCGGATATTTGCATAATGCAATCGTAGACGCTTTCGAGAGTTTGTTGCCAATGGGATATAGTCCTTCTTATTTTTTGTATTTAGAAATTGATCCGTCAAAAATTGATATTAACATTCATCCAACTAAAACAGAAATTAAATTTGAGGATGAAGCATTGATTTTTACTATTCTTAGAGCTGCTGTAAAACACGCTCTGGGACAATTTAATGTAATTCCTTCGTTGGATTTTGAACAAGACCCAAACTGGGCTTTTATTCCGTCAGCGACAGAAGATACGGAAATTAAAATGCCAGAAATTACGGTTGATTCTAGTTTTAACCCTTTCGAGCATCAACAAACAAGAGCGCCGAAACCATCTGATATTCGTGCGAATATGGATTTTTATAAAGATGCTGTTGAGTTAGAAATTGAAAATAATCATGCGCATCAATTATTTGAATCTGAAGATTTTCATGATAGTTTTGAAGTAATTCAATGGATGAATCAATATTTGGTTGTTGAATATCGTGGCGAATTGTTAATCATCGATCAACATCGCGCGCATCAAAAAATATTATTCGAAAAATTTATACATTCAAATAATGGAAGTGCTTTGGTACAACAAATGCTTTTCCCGATAGAGTTGGAACTTTCGCCAAATGATCGTCAGAAATTAATCAATGTAGAACATCAATTGTTGAATTTTGGTTTTGATATATCGTTGGATGAAGAAGCGATACAGATTAATGCGATTCCTGTTGATGTGCAACAAGAGGATGTTGTGTCTGTTTTTATGGATTTTATCGAGGAATTGGAATACCAAGAATCAATTGAATTAGAAAATACGTTTGCAAAAATTTTAGCAAAAAATGCAGCTGTTAAAAAAGGAGTTTCATTAAAATCTGAACAAATGCAAACTTTGGTTGAAGAATTGCTAAGACTACCAAATCCGAATTATACGCCATACGGACGCCCAATTTTTGTGCAGATGAATACGGCTGATATCAAAAAAACATTACAATAAGAGATGAGACAATCTATTCCACCGATTACAAAGAATTTACTTATTATAAACGGTTTGTTCTTTTTTGCAACATTTGTTTTTATGCAGACTAGACAAATCGATTTGAGAGTGATTTTAGGTGCTTTTTATCCAGAATCTCCCAACTTCAAATTTTGGCAAATTTTGACGCATATGTTTATGCATGCCGACTTTTCACATATTTTGTTTAACATGTTTGCATTGTGGATGTTTGGTTCTGTGGTTGAACAAACTTTTGGACCAAAAAAATTCTTGACGCTTTATTTGTTAGCTGGTTTAGGCGGTTTTATATTGTTTAATGCAGTTAATTACTTTCAAATAGAGCAGTTAAAAGATGCTGTTCAAACGCAAGGAATAGGTTTTAGTCAAATTTATGAAGCTGCAAAATTAAATATGCAAGGTGGATATCATACGAATTCAATTATTCAAAATAATCAAGCTGCGTCAGAACTTTTGACAAATTATGTAACACCAATGGTTGGTGCTTCTGGTGCTATTTATGGTTTGTTATTGGCTTTCGCGGTTTTATATCCAGACGAAAAATTAATGTTAATCTTTTTTCCAGTACCAATTAAAGCAAAATATTTTATTCCAATTATGGTGTTAATTGAGTTTTATATGGGATATCAAAATATCGGAAATGTAGCACATTTTGCGCATTTAGGAGGTGGATTGATTGGTTTCTTGTTAGCAAGATATTGGAAAAAGAATTTATATAGATGGAATTAAAAAATGGCAAATAATATCTTAGACGATTTAAAATTAAAATATTCATCAGGAAATAGTGCAACAAAGTTGATTTACATTAACGTTGTGGTGTTTTTCACATTGTTAATTATTGATTTTGTTCTTCGAACGGTAGTAAATTCTACGATTACAACAACTGGTTTGTTTGCTTTGTCATCTTTCGATGATTTGATTGTCAGACCTTGGCAAATCCTAACATATTCTTGGTTACATGGCAATCTTTTTCATTTGATAATGAATATGGTTTTGTTGTATTTCGTTGGGCAAATGTTTTTGCAACAATTTCAGAACCGAAATTTAGTTACATTCTATATTTTTGGAGGAATCGCTGGTGGAATTTTCTTTTTATTGTTTCAGAATATATTCAATTATTCACATTTATTAGTTGGTGCTTCGGCAGCGGTTTATGCAGTTTTTTTTGCTATGATTTCGTATAATCCGAAAATGCCTGTTCGTTTGTTATTGATTCCAACTTCATTTCCTTTGTTGTATGTTGGTTATGTATTTATTGCATTCGATGTGTATAATATTATTGCTAATCAAAATGCGGGCGGAAGTATTTCGCATTTGGGAGGTGCTATTTTTGGTTATCTTTATATGAAACAATTTGAGAGAGGAAATGATTTTTTAGGTAACTTTATTTTCAAAATAGAGCAGTTATTTAAGAAAAAAGAGAAATCAACTTTCAAAACATATAAAAATACTTCTTCAACTTTTTCGCGATCAAATGTTCCGAAAGATGATTACGATTTTAATCATCAAAAAGTTGAAAAACAAAAGAAAATTGATGTAATTTTAGATAAGATTTCTCGTTCAGGTTACGAGAGTTTGTCCAAAGAAGAAAAAGACTTTCTGTTTAGAGAAGGTAGGTAAAATGAGTATAATCAGTAAGTTTAAACTAAATTATTTCAATCGTTTAGTACTAACAATTAATATCGTTTTTTTGTTGGTGGCTTATTGTGTCTATTTAAATAAAATTTTTACGCCTACAGAAATTCCATATTTTAACTTCATTTCGATCGGTTTCCCAATATTATTTGCATTCGGAGCAATGTTTTTACTGTATTGGTTACTGTTTAGCTGGCGACATTTTTTATTAATTTTGGTTCTTTCAGCCGGATTATTTTACCCAATTTATCTTTCATATCCAATTATACAATTCAATAAAGTTGAAGACAAAAAAGCTGATTTATCTGTATTGACATATAATGTACATGGTTTTAAAGAAGAAGGAACAAAAGAGCTTTTGATTAAGAATAAAGCTGATATTATGTTGCTTCAAGAGGCATATGAAGGTCAACAGAAAAGTCTAAAAAATAAAGAATTCAAAAATTATTATTCAGAATTTTATGGTTTATTGACAATTTATAGTAAATATCCTATTATTCAAACAAAAAAAATAACACCTGATGATAATGAAGAATTGAATGGACTTGCCGCTTATGCTGATATCGATTTGGGAAATGATACGATTCGTGTGATTAATGTTTATCTTGAGCCAATGTACATTGATAAAGCGATGGTGAAAGAAATTATTCAGTCTGATGATTCGCGAACTGCTGAAATTTCGAGTCGAAAAGTTGAGTTAAAATTGGTGCAAGGAATGCAAAAACATCAAAAACAGTTAGAAGCGATTATTCCATATATCACATCTTCGCGTCATCCAGTTATTTTGGGAACGGATCTTAATTCGACTCCAGTTTCTTACGAATATGAGAAGTTGAAAAAATATCTTCACGACTCTTATATAGAAGTTGGAAAAGGAAATGCGACAACTTTTCATGGATTTAAATTTCCAATTAGAATTGATTATTTATTTCATTCTAAGTTATTTAAACCTATTGAGGCACATGTTATTCGAAAAAAATTCTCGGATCATTATCCAGTAGCTGTAAAATATAAAATTTCAGAATAAATTTTTCCTATATTTATTCAATAATCAATCAAAATGAACCAGAAAGAAAGCTTTATTCAAGACATACAAAGTCGTTATTCTTTTAAAAACGATAAAATAATTTTAGGCAAAGCCAAATTAGATGGCGAAATTGTAGAAGAAGCTGAAATTTCAGTTGCGCTAAAAACAATGAATCGTCACGGGTTGATTGGTGGTGCAACGGGAACTGGGAAGACAAAATCTTTGCAGATTATCGCAGAGCAACTTTCTTTAAAAGGCGTTCCAACATTATTGATGGATATCAAAGGAGATTTATCAGGGATTGGAGCAGCTGCAAATTCGGAAGATAAAAATGCGCAAGAAAGAATGGAATCGCTTAATTTGCCTTTTGATCCGCAAGCTTCTCCTGTCGAATTTTTGTCTATTTCTGATGAACCAGGAGCAAGACTTCGTGCGACTGTAAGTGATTTTGGACCAATTTTATTCAGTAAAATTTTAGAACTGAATGAAACACAAGAAAGTATTATTTCAATTATATTCAAATATTGTCAAGATCGTAATTTACCTTTGATTGATTTGGAGGATATTCGACGTGTTTTGCAATATGTGACAGATTCCTATGAAGGAAAATCAGAATTAAATTCGAATTATGGAACAATTGCGCCAGCGTCTTTGGGAACTATTTTGCGTAAAATTGTTGCATTAGAACAACAAGGAGCAACAAAGTTTTTTGGAGAACCAAGTTTTGATGTTCAAGATTTATTGAAAACGAAAGACGGAAAAGGAATTGTAAATATTATTCGTTTGATTGATATTCAAAATCAGCCCAATTTATTTTCAACTTTTATGTTGAGTTTATTGAATAAAATTTATTCTCAATTCCCTGAATCTGGAGATTCTGATAAACCGAAATTGGTTATTTTTATTGATGAAGCACATTTGATTTTTAAGCAAGCTACAAAAGCTTTATTGAATCAAATTGAAACAATGGTAAAATTAATTCGATCAAAAGGTGTAGGATTATATTTTGTAACGCAAGTTCCTGGTGATGTTCCTGATACGGTTTTGAGTCAATTAGGGCTTAAAGTTCAACACGCATTAAGAGGTTTTACAGCCAAAGATCGTAAAGAAATTACAAAAGCGATAGAAAATTATCCGACAACAACCTATTATAAAGCGGATGAGGTCATCACTCAATTAGGAATTGGAGAGGCTTTTGTGACGGCTTTAGATGAAAAAGGGATTCCAACTCCTTTGGCGTATACGTATATGCGAGCGCCGAATTCGAGAATGCATATTTTAACTTCAAATGAAATCGATACGATTACCTCAAATTCAGATTTAGTGACTAAATATGCAACAGATATTGATTGTGAATCTGCAAATGAAATTTTATCGAAAAAGTTAGAACAACAAAAAAATATAGAGAAACCTGCTGCTAAAGCAACTTCAACAAGAAGTGTTCCTAAGGAAAAAGATTGGACAGATAATCCTGTTGTGCGTGATGTAAGTCGTACTGCAACTCGAAAATTGATGGATTTTGGAATGAAAATGTTAACTAATTTTTTAAAAGGAAAAAAATAAGCACGTGTACGCGATTTTAGATATAGAAGCGACTGGCGGAAAAGTAGGAGAAGAGTCAATCATAGAGATTGCAGTGTATAAATATGATGGAAAAGAAATTGTAGATCAGTTTATATCATTAGTCAATCCTGAAAAAAAGATTGACCAATATGTACAAAGATTAACGCATATTTCGGATAAGATGGTGCTGACAGCGCCTAAATTTCACGAAGTAGCAAAACGTATAGTTGAGATTACAGATGATTGTATTTTAGTTGGACATAATGTAATGTTTGATTATAGAATGCTAAAACAAGAATTCGATCGTTTGGGTTATAATTACGAAAAAGAATGGATTGATACGTTCGAATATAGCGAAAAATTAATTCCAGGATTACCTTCATATTCTTTAGGGAAATTATGCGAATCGCTTGGAATTTTAGTGACAGACAGACATAGAGCTTCTGGAGATGCAAGAGCTACAATTTCTTTGTTTAAGTTGTTGTTAGATAAAGATTCGGAGAAAATAATTACGAAAAAAACAGGTTTAAAACAACCTAAAAAAGCACATTCTAAATATCAGAAACTTCTTGAAGGTTTACCTAATTCTATCGGGGTTTATTATTTATACAATAGCCGAAAGCAACTTATTTATATTAGTCGAAGTAATAATATTGCGCGATCTATTAATCAAATTTTTACATCAAAAACTCTAAAAGCAAATAAACTTAAGCGTTATACTCGTTCTATAAAATTCGAAGAAACCGGTAGTGGTTTTCTTGCTGCAATTAAAGAAAATAACGAGGTCTTGAATAATCAACCAATGTATAACGTAAAGTTGGTTGAGAATAAAGTTTATCCTTTTGGATTGTATTATTTGGAGTCTAAACGTGGTTATTCGAGATTAGAAATAGGGAAAGTTAGAAAGACACAACCTGTTTTGAAATTTAAAACTAAAGAACGTGCAAAAGAGGTTTTAGAAAAAATCGTTCATGATTATAATCTTTGTCAACAAGTAAATGCGGGAATTAAATCTGATGAATCTTGTTTCCAATATAAAGTAAATAAATGCAATGGAGCTTGTGTAAAAGAGGAATCTAAAGAAGTTTATAATGAGCGAATTCAAAGTTTTATTAAAACAACTGAATATCCTTCCGAAACTTTTTTGATTATTGATAAAGGACGAAAAGGAATTGAAAAATCATTTTATTTAGTTGAGAATGGAGAATTTAAAGGATATGGTTATTACGAATATCATCATCAAATAAAAACGTTAGAAAAGATTCGCAATATCTTAATTCCGATTAAAGAAACGGAAGAAATAAAAAATATGCTCAAATACTTTTTGTATAAAGTTTCTTCTAATTCTAATCAAATCATTATTATTGAATAATTATTTCGAATTATATTCTTTAAAAGAAGAAAATATTGTAACGTCCTGAAAAAATGATACAGGATTAGACCAATAAAATTTTATTTTAAACAGTACATATATTCGTATTTGTACTGTTTTTCTTTTTGTACGATTTTGGTATTAA
>NZ_DEVJ01000012.1:0-95724 GCF_002362875.1 Empedobacter sp. UBA3239
ACTTTTGTCCCTGATCCAAAAAAACCACCTAAATAGCTTTAGATGGTTTTTAAAATTATAAGTTATAATAAATTACTTATTCATAGAGATTAAAAACTCTTCATTAGAGCGTGTATGTTTAATACGATCATGTAAGAATTCCATCGCTTCTACAGGATTCATATCCGATAAGTGGTTGCGAAGAACCCACATCAATTGTTGTGTTTTGTCGTCTAATAACAAATCATCTTTACGCGTAGAAGAACTTACTAAATCAATCGCAGGGAAAATACGTTTATTCGAAATCTTACGATCCAATTGTAACTCCATATTACCTGTTCCTTTAAATTCTTCGAAAATAACTTCATCCATTTTAGAACCTGTATCAATCAATGCAGTTGCAATAATTGTTAAAGAACCTCCATTTTCGATGTTACGAGCAGCTCCAAAGAAACGTTTTGGTTTGTGTAATGCATTTGCATCAACACCACCCGATAACACTTTACCAGAAGCTGGCGAAACTGTATTGTAAGCACGAGCCAAACGCGTAATCGAATCTAAAAGAATCACAACATCGTGTCCACATTCTACCATACGTTTTGCCTTCTCTAAAACGATATTTGCAACTTTTACATGGCGATTTGCTTCCTCATCAAACGTAGACGCAATAACCTCTCCGTTTACCGAACGTTTCATATCTGTTACCTCTTCCGGACGCTCATCAATTAATAAAACAATCAAATAAACTTCTGGATGATTTTGCGCAATTCCATTCGCAATATCTTTCAATAACGTTGTTTTACCCGTTTTTGGTGGCGCCACAATCATTCCACGTTGACCCTTACCTATTGGTGTAAATAAGTCAATCACGCGATTTGATAAAGATTTAGAATTACTTAAATTGAATTTCTCGTTAGGGAAAAGTGGAGTTAAATGCTCAAAAGCGATACGATCACGTACATAATCTGGCGTACGACCGTTGATTTCTTTAATTTTGATTAAAGGAAAATATTTTTCACCTTCTTTTGGAGGACGAACTTCTCCTGTAATTGTATCTCCCGTTTTTAATCCAAATAATCTAATTTGAGATTGAGAAACATACACATCATCAGGCGAAGACAAATAATTAAAATCAGATGAACGTAAAAAACCATAATTATTATCTGGTAAAATCTCTAAAACACCTTCAGTTTCAATAATTCCATCAAATTCATAATTCGCAGCGCGATATTTATTTTTTTGATTTTGATTGTTGTGGTGATTATTTTGTTGAGATTGATCGTTTTGATTACGATTATCAGATTGATTATTTTTCTTCTGATTATTTTGGTTATTCTTTTTCAGATCTTGGCTTTTGTTTGCTCGTTCCTGAAATTTATTAACGCGAGGATTATTTTCTTCCTTTTTTTCTGTTTCGGTAGAAATATTTTCAACTTTTTCAGTTTTTACTTCTTCTGCAACAGCCTCTTTTTGTTGAACTTCTCCTTCCGAATTCTGAACTCGTTTGCGTTTCGGTTTCTTTTCTTCTGTAGGTAGATTTTCAGCTTTATCTTTTTTAGCAGGTTTTGTTTCAGCTTTTTCTTCAACCTTTGGTTGGCTGTTGATAAAACCTAAAACAGCGTCTAACAATTCGCCTTTTTTTAATTTCTTATACCCATCGATTTTCAGTTGCTCTGCAACTTGTTGTAAATCTGGTAATTTGAATGATTTTAATTCTTCGATATCAAACATAATCCTATAATGAAGGTATTAATGTGTTTATATTTTTTTTATTCAATAAAGTAATTGGGAATCATAACAATAGAATTGTTATAAAGCGTATAAATTTGAGATTTATTAATGCAATAGTACGAATAATTATAAAAACTCAAAAAGTTTTTTTACATTTGTATTCGAAATTTAAGAAATGATTCAAAGAAAGCAAAGTATATATTTATTCTTAAGTGGAATAATTTCGAGTATATTCGCCATGAATTTTGATAAGCTGTTTGATATTCCATTAAATTGGTTACAAAATCCGGAGAAAGGAGATTACATTTTTTCGTTAGCCTTTTTCTCATCAGCTTTAATTTCATTTTTAACCATTACGTTTTTCAAAAAACGTAAGTTACAAATTAGCTTAGGATGGTTAAACATTATTTTGAATGTTTTATTAATTGGTTCTTTTGTATATTGTCTATTAACATTACCTGGAGAAGGAAATTCTGAGAAAGGTATTTGGGCATTAGTTCCTTTAGCTTCGATTGTGCTTCTGTCAATTGCCAATCGTTTGATTAAGAAGGATGATGATCTTGTAAAATCAGTAGACCGTTTCAGATAGACCAAAAACTTTTTATATTATGAGTGTCTAAAAGCAGTTTCAAGCAATTGAAACTGCTTTTTTCGTTTAAAGAAGTTTATTCGAATTTTAAATAAAAATTAATTTTATATTGAAAATTTTTAAAAACAAAACCAAAAAAAAGGGGTGTTGAATTTATTTGTGATAAAATTTTAATACAACCCCTAAAAAAATCAGGGTGTTTTTATTTTATGTTTAATTTTTATTTATTTTTGCATCATAAAACAACACAAAGTAATTTTCTTATGACATCATTTCGTTTTGAAGCATTAAAAGCCGCAAGCAATCGCAAACCGGTAGCTGTTCCTGAATTAGGGAAAAAATCAGAAATTTTTGCAAGCAATGTTTTCAATGACAAAGCAATGCGTCAACATTTAACTTCAGAAGCTTATAAAGCCGTTCGTTCTGCAATGGATTATGGTACTAAAATAGACCGTAAAATGGCAGATTTTGTTGCTTTAGGAATGAAAGAATGGGCGATGAGCAAAGGTGTAACACACTATACGCACTGGTTTCAGCCATTAACAGGAACAACAGCAGAGAAACATGATGCATTTTTCGAAACTTCATTTGATGGAGCAGATCCTGTAGAAAAATTTAGTGGATCATTATTAGTTCAACAAGAACCAGATGCATCTTCTTTTCCAAATGGAGGAATTCGTAATACATTCGAAGCACGTGGATATACCGCTTGGGATCCAACTTCACCAGCATTTATTTTTGGAACAACATTATGTATTCCGACAGTATTTGTTTCGTACACAGGAGAAGCTCTAGATAATAAAGCACCTTTGTTAAGAGCGCTTTTATCAATTGATGAAGCCGCTACAGAAGTAGCGAAGTTCTTCGATAAAAATGTGAAGAAAGTAACGCCGACTTTAGGTTGGGAACAAGAATATTTCTTAATTGATGATGCTTTAGCGGCTTCTCGTCCAGATATTTTACAAACTGGTAGAACATTGTTAGGACATGTTTCTGCAAAAGGTCAACAATTAGAAGATCATTATTTTGGTTCGATTCCTACACGTGTTTTAAATTATATGCGCGATTTAGAAAACGAATGTATGTTGTTAGGAATTCCTGTAAAAACGCGTCACAACGAAGTTGCTCCAAATCAATTTGAGTTAGCGCCAATTTTCGAAGAAACGAATTTAGCAGTTGATCACAATTCATTGTTAATGGATGTGATGCAAAAAGTAGGAGAGCGTCATCATTTTAAAGTGTTATTCCACGAAAAACCATTCAAAGGAGTTAACGGATCAGGAAAACACAATAACTGGTCGTTAGCAACAGATACTGGAGTAAATTTATTAGCGCCAGGAAAAACACCAAATAGCAATTTACAGTTTTTAACGTTTTTTATCAATACCATCAAAGCAGTTTCAATTTACGAGGAATTGTTACGTGCTTCTATTGCTTCTGCATCTAATGACCATCGTTTAGGTGCGAATGAAGCTCCGCCTGCAATTATTTCAATTTTTATTGGTCAGCAATTAACAAAAGTATTGGAAGAATTAGAAGGTGTTTCGACAGGGAAATTATCTCCAGAAGAAAAAACTGATTTAAAATTAAACGTTGTAGGTAAAATTCCAGATGTTTTATTAGACAATACTGACAGAAACAGAACTTCTCCTTTTGCTTTTACAGGAAATAAATTCGAGTTCCGTGCTGTAGGATCGACTGCAAACTGTGCAAATGCAATGACAACGTTGAATGCAATTGTTGCAAAACAATTGATCGATTTCAAAAAAGAAGTTGATGCGTTGATTGAAACAGGTTTGAAAAAAGACGAAGCAATTTTCAATGTTTTACGTGAATATATCAAAGAAACAAAGAATATATTATTCGAAGGGGACGGATACAGCAAAGAATGGGAAGAAGAAGCGGCTCGTAGAGGATTGTCAAATCACAAAACAACTCCATCTGCTTTAAAAGCAAAAGTTTCTCAAAAATCATTGGATTTATTCTCGGAACTTAATGTAATGAACAACACAGAAGTTGAAGCGCGTTACGAAATCGAATTAGAAGATTACATCAAGAAAATTCAGATTGAAGGTCGTGTTTTAGGTGATATTGTGAGAAATCATATTATTCCGACAGCTTTCAAATATCAAAACATATTGATCAAAAACATTAAAGGATTCAAAGATATTTTTGGAGATGATTATGAAGAATATGCAGGAGAGCAATTAATCATTTTGAAGAAAATCTCGATGCATGTAAACGAATTAAACGCAAAATTGCACTTAATGATGGATGCACGTAAAGAAGCAAATGTGATTGAATCTTTAGAAGAAAGAGCACATGCTTATTGTGACAAAGTAAAACCATATTATGATGAAATTCGTTACCATGCTGATAAGTTAGAATTAATGGTCGATAACGAATTCTGGGTTTTAACAAAATACAGAGAATTATTATTTACGAGATAATATTTTTAGCAATAATTCACAAAACCGATGAGAAATCATCGGTTTTTTTTATTCAATTAATTTATAAAGTAATTATTTTGAATAATTATAAAAAGTCTTTTTTAACACTATAATTTTGTTGTTTAAAAATATATTTTATATGTTTATAAAATATTAACATTTAAAATGAATTACTTATGAAGAAAATTTTATTTTCAATTGCGGCATTATCAGGCTTAACGATTTTATCTGCGCAGAATATTTCTGAACAATATAGAGAAGGGTCTACCGCGAAAACAAAACAAGAACAATCTACTCTTTCAAAAAAAGCTTATAGTCATATAACTGCTAAAGCTGATGAAACAATTTTATGGTCTGATGACTTTGACGACAAAGATATTTCTGATTGGACATTGTATGATGAGGATGGAGATGGCTACGAATGGTCTTCAGTTCAATCTACAGATAATGATGGAAATCCAGTAGGTTCTCCACTTATTACTTCTGCTTCTTATATGAATTATGTAGGTCCATTAACACCAGACAATTGGATTGTATCTCCAGAAATAGATTTAACAAGTGTAGGAACAGGAGAAACTGTTGCATTGAAATATGGCGTATGGGGATCAGATCCTTTATATGCAAAAGAAAACTATGCTGTTTATGTTTCTACAACCAATAATCCAACTGCTGAAGCAACACAATTATTTACAGAAAAAAACTTAACAGGAACTGAAGCAGAAAGAACAGTTGATTTATCTGCATACGCAGGACAAAAAATCTATATTTCATTTAGACACTTTGATGTAACAGATCAGTATCGTCTTAATGTAGACAATGTTTCTGTCGTAAAAAGTACAACAGCTACAGGAGGTGGTGATGAAGAAGATGACAATGTTATATTCTATGATGGTTTTGAGGCTTACGACGATTTCGTATTTGAAGACTTTGGAGATTGGAAACAAGTTGATTTAGACGGAGGACAAACTTGGGCTATTGAAGATACGACTTTTGATAATCAAAACTACGTAGGAGCAGGTATTATTTTTAACAATAGTGCGGCAGAAAATGGTACTTTACCAACTTATAAAGGAAATAAAGGATTATATTTCTTTGCATCTGGAGCAAACGGTACAGCATATCCAAATGATGATTGGTCTATAACTCCAAAAATTTCTTTAGATAAAGTAAAAGATGCTAAATTAGAATTATACGCTCAAGGTAATCAAATTTATGGACCAGACCAGTTTAACATTGGTGTTTCAACAACTCCAAATGTAGAAGATTTTGTATTCTTGAATAGTACAGAAATAGTACCTCCAGGATTAACTTGGACAAAATACGAATTTGATTTATCAGCATACGAAGGAAAAGAAATTTACTTAGCTATCAATTGTACAACAGATGATGGATTAGTTTTAATGATTGATGAATTTAAAGTAACAGGAACAAAAGAAAACTTAGGTCTTTCTTCTGATTTAAGCAAATCTAAAGTTGCACTTTATCCAAATCCTGTAACGAATTCATTCGAATTGAAATTAGATCAAAACTATAATACTTCCAAAGTAAAAGTTACAATTGCAGATATGACAGGACGTAAAGTTAAATCATTTGCAAATGCAGCTTCTTACAATGTTTCTGATTTAAGTGCAGGTATTTATGTGGTAACCGTTTCTGATGGAGCACATACATTTACTCAAAAATTAATCAAAAAATAAATATTAGATTAATCTATAAACGATAAAACCGATGAGAAATCATCGGTTTTTTTTATTCAAATTTTCTGAATCCCTTGAGTTATTGTATCTTTGCAATCCAATAAAAGTATATGGCAGATTTAGGTCTATTAGATAAATTAAGAGCAATCAAACAACGTTTCGATGAGGTAGCAGATTTAATCATCCAACCAGATATCGTAACAGATCAAGCTCGTTATGCGAAATTAAACAAAGAATATTCTGATTTGAAAGACTTTGTTGAAATGCAAAAACAATACGAAAACTTAATCAATGTAATTGAGGAAGCAGAAGAAATTATTCAAGATGGTTCTGATGCAGAAATGGTTGAGTTAGCTAAAATAGAAAAAGACGAAGCAATCAATGCGATTCCACCTTTAGAGGAAGAAATCAAAATGATGTTGATTCCAAAAGATCCAGAAGATGAGAAAAACATCATTGTCGAGTTACGTTCTGGTACAGGAGGAGATGAGGCAGCGATTTTCGTAGAAGATATTTACCGCATGTATTCAATGTATTTCAAAGAAAAAGGATGGAAACACGAAGTGTTAAATACTTCTGAAGCATCTGGAAAAGGATACAAAGAGTTGGTGATGCAAGTAGAAGGAAATGCAGTGTATGGAACGATGAAATACGAATCGGGTGTTCACCGTGTACAACGTGTTCCTGAAACAGAATCGCAAGGACGTGTGCATACATCGGCGATTACGGTTGCGGTTTTACCAGAAGCAGAGGAAGTTGATGTAGTGATTAATCCAGCAGATTTGGAGTATCAAACAGCGCGTTCGTCTGGTGCGGGAGGACAAAATGTAAATAAAGTTGAAACGAAAGTTCAATTAACGCACAAACCTTCTGGAATTGTAATTGTTTGTCAAGAAGCGCGTTCTCAACACAAGAACCGTGAAAAAGCGTTACAATTATTACGTACGAAATTGTATGAAATAGAGTTCGAGAAAAAACATTCAGAACGTTCTGCTCAGCGTAAATCATTAGTTTCGACTGGTGACCGTTCGGCTAAAATTCGTACATACAACTATCCGCAAGGACGTGTAACAGATCACCGTATCAACAAATCAATTTATAATTTAGATAACTTTATGAATGGAGATATCCAAGAAATGATTGATGCATTGAAAATGGCAGAAAATGCAGAAAAATTAAAAGGTTCGGAAGAAGATTTCTAACATCAATTCTAAATCTTAGATCATACAAAACACTTCAAGAAATTGAGGTGTTTTTTTATATATTTATAGTATTAAGAATAAAACAAATGATGAAAACAAGAGTTAAAATTTGTTGTATTAGTAGCAAAGAAGAAGCACAACAAGCGATAAAATATGGAGCGAGTGGATTAGGTTTAGTTGGTAATATGCCAAGCGGACCAGGTATTATTGGTGATGATTTAATCAAAGATATTACACAAATTATCCCACCAACATTAGCTTCGTTTTTATTAACAAGTGAAACAACTGCCGAAGCAATTATTTAACATTATAAAAAAGTTTATACGAATACAATTGGGCGATTAGCAAAAAAATCAGAGAAGAATTTAACATTCCTCTATTTTTGGCTGGAGGTCTTAATCCTGATAATGTTCGTGAAGCGATTGATGCTGTTCAGCCTTTTGGCGTAGATATTTGTAGCGGTGTACGAACTGACGGAAAATTAGACCAAAAGAAATTAGACGCTTTTTTTAGAGCAGTTAATGGATAGAAAAAAACTCCTTGTCAAGGTTTTAAAACTTGACAAGGTTTTTTAGTTTGTGTTCTATGACTGTGTAATATAGTTTTGTCATACAGACAAGACGAAAGCTTAGTTATTAGTTGAACCTTACCTGAGTGCTTGGTTTATTATAAACAGGTATGTTTATCCTTACCTGAGTCCTTGGTTGATTATAAACAAGGGTGTTTTACCTTACCCGAGTCCTTGGTTTATTATAAACAGGTATGTTTATCCTTACCTGAGTCCTTGGTTGATTATAAACAAGGGTGTTTTACCTTACCCGAGTCCTTGGTTGATTATAAACAGGTCTGTTTTACCTTTCCTGAGTTCTCGGTTTATTAGAAATAGGTCTGTTTTACCTTACCTGAGTCCTCGGTTTATTACAAACAGGTCTGTTTTACCTTACCCGAGCCCTCAGTTGATTACAAACAGATCTGTTTTACTTATTTAGTTATTAAAACTATTGTTTGATAATAATATATTGATTAAGTTTATAAGATTCTAATATTAAATGAATTATAACCTAAAATAAATTATTATGAAAATTACATTAACTTCATTATCGACAAAAAATCTAGCGACATTAGCGCAGCGAACTATCAACTCTTCTCAAGCCGGAAATTACACCATTGTAGAGAACCACCCTTTGTTGCTGTCGCTTATTGCGAGTTATCAAAACTACGACACGGTATACACAAAGTTGACCTACAGTGGCAAAGGAAAAGAGGTGGCGACAGCGGATAAAGAGAGAGATGTTGCATTTAGTAACATGAAGGCTTTCTTGAATGGTTATCGTAAATTGACTTCTGTCGCGAACTATCAAGATGCGGAAGCTTTGTACAAAGTTTTCCAAATGTTTGGACTGGATTTAGACAGATTGAGTTATTCTGCCGAAACAGCTCAATTGAAGAAGCTTATCGAAGAATTAGAAAAGCCAGATAATACATTGCGTATTATTAACTTATCGCTTGTAGCAGCTTTTGATGATTTGAAAACAAAACATACCGATTTTGAGATATTATTTGCAGAGCAAGCAGAGGCTAATGCAGATCTTCGTCAAATATCGAGTGCGTCATCTTCTCGAAAAGAATTGGAACAAGTACTGCGATCTTACCTCAATCTAATTACAGCAATGAAAGATGTACCGGATTGGTCTAATTTGTACCACGATTTGAACGAAATTGTGAAAGCTGCAAGAAATAGTGTGTTGCCTGCAAGTAAAGGGGAGAATCCAAATTAAGATATTTTAAACACCCCTATAATCCCTTGAAGGGATTATATTCCCCTCTTAAGAGGGGTTAGGGGAGTGTAGAATTAAGGTTTTGATACGATTTTTATGCATTTCTAAAAATCTCTCGAACCGACGAAATTTTATTCAGAATTTAGATTATATGCAACAAAAAAATCCATCTCAAGAACTGAGATGGATTATTACATTTATAAAAAATCTGAAATACTAAAAATAATTATTCTGATTAATGTCCTGCACTGATTACTTTACCTGCTCCTTTTTTGATAAAGAACAAAATAAATGGAATACAGATTAGGAAAACTACACCCAAATACAAGAAAACATCCATGTAAGTTAATACAGTTGCTTGTTTAGTAACTTGTAAATCGAGTAGGTTATAGGCTTTGTTTAATGCTTCATTTGGGGCAAAACCTTTGCTCACGAAGCTCATTTGTAAATTCTGAATATGTTTTTGTACATCAAAATCGGATGTATCAAGATGCGAAACTAAATTTGTTCGGTGTCCAACTGTCCAACGAGAAATAAATGTTGTAATAATCGCGATACCAAAAGATCCTCCTAACTGACGCATCATTCCTGTAAAGGCAGCTCCTTCACCAATTTGTTGCCCTCTCAAACTTGAAAGTGAAAGTGTGGTAACAGGTACAAATAATAATCCCAATCCAACTCCACGAACAATTAATGGCCAAAAGAAATGCTCGGAACCTGTGTCTGGTGTTAAGATTTTGTATGACCAAAAACTGTAACAGAAAAAGATAAAGAATCCTCCTGCAACCATGTATTTTGGTGGTACACCTTTTTGTAACATTGTTGCGATGATTGGCATCATGAATGCAGTCATCAACGACGAAGGAATTAATAATAAACCTGCATCAGTTGCAGTCCATCCTAAGATTGATTGTGTATAAATTGGAATAATGAATGTCGATCCATATAATCCAAATCCTAAGATGAAGGATAAAATAGTACCAACTGCTAAGTTGCTATCTTTCAGTACACGTAAATTTACAATCGGATGCTTGAAAACTAATTCTCGCCAAACAAATAAAATGAATCCGAAGAAACTTGCTATACTCAAGGTTACAATTGTCGAATCTGAGAACCAGTCGTCTTGTTGTCCGTGTTCTAATACATATTGTAACGATCCAACTGCAATGGCTAACAAAATAATTCCCAAGAAATCGACTTGACTTAGTTTTGATTTCTCTGCATATTTTGGACTACGAACAAATGATATCGTTAACAATACAGCAGTAATCCCAATCGGAATATTGATGTAAAATATATATGGCCAAGACCAATTATCAATAATATAACCTCCTAAAGGCGGACCAAGCGTAGGACCAACAATAACTCCCATTCCATAAATTGCCTGCGCTAAACCACGTTTTTCGGGTGGATAACTTTCGGTAATGATAGTTTGCGAAGTTACCAACAGTGCTCCACCACCAAGTCCTTGAATAAATCGGAACAAGATAATTTCCCACAATGTTGTTGCATTTCCACAAAGAAATGAGGCAACTGTAAAAATGATAATCGAAGCCGCAAAATAATTGCGTCGTCCAAATTGTTGCGACAACCAGCTGGTCATCGGCACTACAATTACGTTGGCAATTGCGTAAGCGGTAACCACCCACGCAATATCAGTTAAAGAGACACCCAAACTACCTTTCATGTCGTTCATTGCAACGTTAACAATTGTTGTATCAACAATCTCTAACAATGCACACATGATGGCGGTAATGGTGATGATTACACGTCTTGCACCATATTCAACTAAATTATTTTCTTCCATAATTTTTCTGAATAGGTGTTATTACTTTGCAGAAGTATTCGATTTTAAAAGAATATCAGCTTCCACGTTCATACCTGGACGAATCATTTTCAACATTTCGTCTTTTTGATCGATAAATTCGATTTTAATAGGAAGACGTTGAACTGTTTTTACGAAGTTACCCGACGCATTATCTGGAGGTAATAATGCAAATTTAGCACCAGTTGCAGGAGATAAAGATGTTACTTTCGCTTTGAATTCGTGTTTTGGATAAGCATCAACTTTGATGATGGCTTCTTGTCCAACTCTAATTTTTTCTAATTGAGTTTCTTTGTAGTTTGCCACAACCCAAATATTATTTGTTGTCACAATATTAAACAAAGATTGACCAGCTTGTACCAATTGTCCTGGTTGTAAATTAATTTTAGAAACTTGTCCATCTTCAGCCGCAATTACATACGTATAAGACAAATATAATTTTGCATTATCGATGTTTGTTTTGCTTTGACCAATTGCTGCTTCCGCAACTTTAATTTGTGCTTTTGAAGCATCAGCTTGTGCTTTCGAAGTGTTCACTTGTTTTGCTGTAGCTTGCGCTTGTTTTGCTGTAGAAGCTAATTGAGCACGAGAAACACCTAATTGTTCTTGTACAATTCGCAATTGTTTTTCTGCTGTTTCTTTTGCTGCTAAAGCTTGCTCGTATTGTTGTTTTGTGATCGATTGATTTTGGTATAATTTATTGTAACGATCAAAATCATTTTTCGTTCTCCAAACTTGTACTTTTGCTGCTTCTACATTTGCTTGAGCTGTATTAACACTTGCTTGAGCTGTTTCGATTGTAGTATTTGCTGCAACTGCACCAGCTTCTGTCACTCCAATTGCTGCACCAGCTTGAGAAACACCCGCGTGAGCAACTCCTAATTGACCTTCTGCTTGTAATAAAGCATCTTGCGATTGTTGCAATTTCAAGGCAAATTCAGATCCGTCCAAAACAACTAATGTATCACCTTTGTGAACCATTTGGTTATCTTCTACTAAAATCTTCTGAATGTATCCTGAAACTTTAGGAATAACAGGTGTTATTTTTGATTCAATTTGTGCATCATCAGTAATTTCGTGCGCTTGTCCGTGTAAATATTTATAAACTCCATATCCACCTCCAAGGATGATTAATGCTCCTAAAACGATGATAAATTTTGAATTTATTTTTTTCTTTTCTTGATTATTTTCTTCCATATCGAGAGGTGTTATTGTACGTTTTCTAATAAAATTCCTGTAGTATAGTAATATTCGTAGATCGCTAATTGTTCGTCAGCATCTCCGACAACTTGATTGATTTTTGCTTGCAATTGTTGTACATCCGCTTCTAATAAATCGTCTGTATCAGCCAATCCGTTGTCATTTTTATCTTTTACAATTCTGTAGTTTTCGTTTGCTTGTTCTACAGCTTCCTTGTAAACATTATTTTTCTTTTTTGCTAAATCATACTTTTGAAAAGCTTCGTTCATTTCAACTTTAGCTTTATCAATTGTCGTTTCTTTTTGCATCTCATTTTCTAATTTCTGAGCTTTTGCAATTTCAACTTCTGCTTTATTTTTATACAAAGAAGATAAATCATATTTTAATCCAACACCAACATTTGTTGCATTTGTAACCGAAGCAACTTTATCAATATCCATCGCAATATATCCTGCTGAAACCGCTAATTGAGGGTAATAAGCTGCTTTCGCAATTTTGATTTGACTATCAGCAATCTGATTTTTTACATCATATGATTTAACATCTGTACGATTGACGTAATCTTGAGAATTTTGATTGATGGTTTTCAAGGTTTCTACATTATCAACATGAACGATTTTACTTTCGTCTTGTCCAGTCAATAAATTCAATCGGTAATTGATGTTTTTGTATTGCGTTTCGGCTTCATCAATTGCAACTTGTACATTCGATGCTTGTAATTTTGCTCTCAACAAATCATTTCTCGCGATGATTCCGTTATCCAAAAAGTTTTGAAAATCTTTCACACGTTGATTTGCTCTCACTAAGTTTTCATTCAAAACATCGATAGAACGTTGCGTTTTGTACAATCCAAAATATAAATTGATAGCTTGCCAAACCACATTTTCTTTTGTTGCTTCGATTTGTAAGTTTGATAAATCAACCATTAATTCACTGCTTTTGATTGCATTTTTAATTTTAAATCCTGCAAAAACAGGAACAGATGCACTTGCTTGTCCTAATAATAATTGGTTTGGTTCAACTCCCATTCCTCCACCAGAAGATTGCATCGGAAGTTTGATGTCTACATTTGTTGTCGTAAACAAATGCATGTATTGTCCACTCAACGAAATGTCTGGTAAACGATTGTTTTTCGCGCTTTGTACTTTATACTCATTTGTATTTTTAGCAGCTTCGGCAACTTTCACAGATTTATTGTTCTGCAAACTTTGTTGAATAACTTCCTGCAAAGAAACGTTGGTTTCCTGCGCATGAGCGAAAGTAGCAACAACTAAACAAATCGGTAAGAAAATTTTATTTTTCATCGTATAGTAAAATTGCTTTTAAAGAATCTATTAAATAAGGGTAATATTCTTCGTGAATATGTTCTGTAAACTCTTCATGAGAAGATAATCCCCATTGTTTCATATATGTTTTTTCGTTCAAAATCAAATAAGATGTTCCACCAATAACTACCATTACAACAGCTTCGGCAGGAGCTTTTCGTTTAAAAACGCCTTCAGAATATCCTTCACTAATAATATTTGTGATATATTCTAAATTTTTTGTTTTTAAGTCATTGACTTTACAATCAATTTCTAAAATTGAATCTCTTTTCGAATATTCTCTTGCCATAATTCGATGAAATTCAGGTTTATCCAAAATTCTATTCAAATAAGCTTTTAGGATTGACTGTAACTTTTCAAATGGAGAAAGTGTCGAATTTTGTGAAATTGAGGCCAATGATTCATTGAAAGTTGTGATACGCCAACTAAATAAATTCTCGACCAATTTATCTTTTGATCCAAAATAATAGCTAATCATCGCAATATTAATGTTTGCTTCTTTTGCAATTTCACGAACACTTGCAGCATCAATTCCTCGTCTTCCAAAAACTCGTTCAGCCGCGCCCAAAATTTCTATTTGCTTCTCACTTAATTCCATCTTAAAAAAATTGAACGTGCAAAATTAAACAAACGTTTAATTAATTTAAAAAAAATAAGTATTTATTTTAATGATTTTTTATAATTCATTGATTAACTTTTGTCTATGAAAGAAATTTTTCTACATCATATTTGGAAATTGAATCAATTTTCACATCAAAGCTTACAAACTTTTCATGGGGATTTCATTGAAATTGTGAAAGTTGGAAAGTTAAACCATCATTCTGGGCCAGATTTTTTGGAAGCAGAAATCATCATTGGCGATAAATTGTGGATTGGAAGTGTCGAAATGCATGTTAATTCTTCGGATTGGAATTTTCATCAACATTCGAATGATTTATCGTATCAAAATGTGATTTTGCATGTTGTATGGAATCACGATTGTGAAGTTGATATTTTGCGTCAACGTAATGTACAAACTTTGATTTTACAAGATTTTGTAAAACCGGAAATTGTTTTTAATTATCAAAATATTATTAATTCTAAGTTGGATAAAATTTATTGTAAAGAATTTTTAAATTCAATTGATTTGAAGCAATTTTCTTTTTGGTTTGAACGAATTTTAATCGAACGTTTCGAAGAAAAAACAAACGATATTGTACAAATTTTAGAACACAATAATTCGAATTGGGAAGAAACATTGTTCAAAAGTTTGGCAAAGAATTTTGGATTAAAAGTTAATGTAGAAACTTTTGAGATTTGGGCAAATTCTTTTCCGTTCAAAGTTTTGCAAAAAATACAATTTAATGCCCAAAAAGTTGAAGCCTTGTTTTTTGGACAAGCCAGTTTTTTAGAAGAAAACTATGAGAATGATTATTCTAAGCAATTAAAAAACGAATATCAATTCCTGAAAAATAAATATAAATTAGAATCAATTGAAAATAGTTTGTTTCGATTTTCGAAAATGCGACCAATTGGTTTTCCGACGATTCGTTTGGCGCAATTAGCATCGATTTATGTGAATTATCAAAGTTTGTTTTCTGAAATTATTCAGCCAAAAAATTTGAAAGAATTCTATAAAATCTTCGAAAATTTGGAATTAAATTCTTTTTGGGAAACGCATTATACATTTAAGAACGAATCAAAATTTCAACTCAAAAATCTTTCAAAAGATAAAATAAATAATTTGCTCATCAATTCTATTATTCCGATTCGTTATGCTTTTGAGCGACAAAAAGATGAGGTAGAAATTGATTTTTATTTGGATTTATTAAATGAAATGGAAGCGGAAAATAATTCGATTTTGGCCGAATTTGAACGAATTGGTTTTGAAAATAAAACCGCAAAAGATTCTCAACAATTAATTCAACTCAAAAAAAGATATTGCTCCGAAAAAAAATGTTTAAATTGCGCTATCGGACAACAAATTTTACGTTAAATGAAAGATCAAATAAGGAATTTTACTGAAACAGAATGGTTTAATGTTATCTCTCGTTTTGCAGATAAATTAGGAATTCGTGTTGCAAAATTACGTTTAATTTTCATTTATTTAACTTTTGCAACTTTCGGTTTAACATTTGTTGGTTATTTTATCATGTTATTCTTTTTTTGGGTAAAAGATTGTTTTGTTATCAAACGAAAATCGGTTTTTGATTTGTAAAAAATATTTACAAATACTTAAAACCTTTTATTAATTTTAGATTTCTTAACTTGTTAAATATTTGATGGTTATATCGTTTTCGATATCGTGAGTGTGTGATAAGGATATTATTTTCACTTCTTTTCCAACCAAGATGAAATATTTAAAAAAATCTACTTTTTACCTGAATAAATCGCAAAGATTTGGCTTGTATTTATTATTTGTTTTGATTTTGTTATTTGAGATTTTTCAACATATTTCAGTTGAAAAAGAAACGTATCAATTATCAGAAGCAGATAAAGCTTTGCTAGCAAATTATCAAAAAACTCCGAAAAATTATACATTTAATTCTACTTCAAATAAACAAGTAAAAGATTCAATCAAACCCTTTAACCCAAACGAATTATCTTTAGAAGATTGGATGAATTTAGGGTTTTCGGAACGTCAAGCCGAAGTCATTTTGAAATATAAAGGAATTGTTGGCGGAGAATTTACATCGAAAGAACAGCTTAAGAAATGTTATGTTATCGATGAAGGAAAGTATAATGAATTAGCTCCTTTTGTTCTTTTACCAGAACAATCTAAATCGAGTTTTATAGATTATTCATCACCAAAAACTAAAATAGTTTACAAAAATTTCAATCCAAATGATTTGCCACAACAAGGCTGGGAAAAACTTGGTTTTTCGCCAAAACAGGCAGAAATAATCATGAAATATAAACAGATTGTTGGAGGAAAGTTTACCTCGAAAGAGCAATTGAGGAAATGTTTTGTGATTGATGATGCGAAATATGCAGAGATGAAAACGTATATTTTGTTACCAGAAAAATCAAAGGAAGATGAAAAAAATGAGAAAAAACAAAGTGGCAAAAAGATTCAATATGTAAAATTTAATCCAAATAGTTATTCTGAAAATGATTGGCAAAAAATAGGTTTTTCGTCTAAACAAGCTGCTTCAATTATGAAATATAAAAATATTTTGGGAGGTCAGTTTAAATCGAAAGAACAATTGAAAAAATGTTATATGATTTCGGATGAAAAATATGCAGAAATGGAATCTTATATTGATTTACCTGAAAATGTAATTTATAAAGCTGAGCAGCCAAAAGTTGAACAGTCAAAAAGTGAAGATAAAGTAGCAGAAAAAATAGAAATAAAAGGTAAGTTTAATCCAAATAATTTGAGTCATGAGGATTGGATAAAACTCGGTTTCACAGAGAAACAAGTAAATACGATTCTTAATTTTAAACGTTCGTTAGGTGGGAGTTTTAAAGATGCAAAAACATTAAAAAGATGTTATGCAATAAGTGAAGAAAAGTTTAAGGAAATTGAGCCTTATTTGGTGTTTGAGTGATTATTCATTCATAGGTTAGTTTTAAAAAATAAACGCGTTTTAGGATTTCCTAAACGCGTTTATTGGTTTTTATAATGTCTGATTATTAATAGTTAAATAATTCTTCTAAAGTCAATTCTTTTACTTGTCCAAGTTTTTCAACAGATGGCCAGTCTAAGTTTTCTTTCTTACCAATTAAACCAACATTGAAGTTTTGACCTTTGATATGTTTTTTGAAAAATTGATCCAATTGTTCTAATGTTAATTTAGACGTTTGATTATAAATATCTTTATTGATATCATAATTTAGACCTTTATCTTGTAATGATAACCAATAAAAGAACACATTTGCTTTTGTATAACGACTTGTAGCGATTTGCTTAAGTGCTGCTTGCTTAGAATTATTGAATTGATTTTCTGCTTTTGGCATATTATTCATTAATTCTTTCATTGCGTCAACAGCTTGTGGCAATTTGTTTGCTTGTGTTCCAATTACAGCTCTTACATAATTGTAATTATCTTTTTTATTTGCATTAATGTAATAAGAACCAGCAGAATAAGCCAATGATTTAGACTCGCGAATTTCTTGGAAAACGATAGATGACAAACCTCCACCAAAATACTCATTGAAAATTCCTGTAGATGTCAACAAAGTTGGATCATATTTAGTATCACGAGCAAAGAAATTAATTTCCGCTTGTACCATATCGTAAGGAGCAAAATATACTTTACCATCTGTAGTTGGTTGTGGATATTCTTTTTTCTTAGGATAATCTAAATTTTTTCCGAAATTATGATGTTGTTCAATTGCTTTTTTCGTTTCTGCTTCATTATTTCCGTAATAGAAAATTTGGTGTTTGTAATTAAAGAAATCTTTAATGATTTGCGTTAATTCTTTTGGATCAATAGCTTTCAAATCAGCTTCAGAAATAATATCTCTCGAGCGATTATCTGGTCCGTATTGTGCATAAGTATTTAACAAAGAAGAAATCACGTTTTTGTTCTTTTTAGAATTTTCTCTTGATTTCAAAATTGTTTTCACATATTCTTGATACGATTCATTATTTGCAACGGCATCACTTAAAAGATGTTCAAATAATTTGATTCCGCTTGTTAAGTTCTTTTGTAAACCAGTGATATAAAGAGAAGTTCTTTCTGTACCAGGATTAACTCCATAATCAACACCAATTTTATAAAACTCTTTTTTCAAGTTCTCTGGCGAATATTTGGACGTTCCTAAATAATTTAAGTAATTAATCGCTAAACCAAGCTTTTTATTATTGTCCGATCCCATATCCGCGATATAGTAAACAGAGCTAATATCGTTTGTCTTGTTCTGAATCGAAGTGAATTTTGTATTTTTGATTTTACCTTCGTTCAATTCTTTTTTGAAGTCAACAAAAACTGGTTTAATCTCACTTGATTTGATCTTCATGAAATCTTTGTACCAAGTAGATTCAGCATCACGATTCAATTGAATTGGCGTAATTCCAGGATTCGAAACACGTACCAAATCCTTGTTTTCACCTTGACGTTTGTAAACAATTACATAATTATTCGTATAATTATTCTTTGCAAAGTCCATTAGTTCTTGCTTTGTTACACGACCCATATCATCATATTGATCGACAACTTCTGCCCAAGGAACATCATTGATATATGATTTGTACAAACTTGCTGCTAAAGAACGAGTATTTTCCCAGCTTTTCATACGAGATTTTCTTAAATCATTTACAACTGCTTCTATCATCCAATCATCAAATTCCCCTTTTTTGATTTTTTCAATCTGAGCAATTAATAAATCACGTACTTCTTCTAAACTTTGTCCCTGTTTTGGAGATCCTGAAAAAGAATGCATACCATAATCTCTAAAGAAAGAAGAAGAGCTTCCTGCTCCTAATGTTTTTTGCTGTTGATTGATATTTAAGTCGATTAATCCAGCTGTAGAATTACTTAAAATATAATCAATTAATGTTACATATTTTGCATCAGAACTTTTTGCTCCGTTAAAACGGTAAGCAAACTGAACACGTTCCGAAGATGGACTAAAAACTTCGCTTGTTACAATTTTTTTAATCGGCTCTTCTTTTGCAACATATTGTGCAGGAGCTGCTTTTGTAGCATAATTTCCAAAATATTTGTCAATCATTGGAACAGCCGTATCAAAATCGAAATCACCAATCAACATCACAGCCATATTGCTCGCTACATAATATTTATCGAAATAATTATGAATTGCAACCATTGATGGATTTTTTAAATGTTCTGAAGTTCCAATAGTTGTTTGAGTTCCGTAATGCGATTTTGGAAATAAGGTTTGCATTAGTTTATAGTAAACTAAACGTCCATCATTGTCTTGAGAACGATTAAATTCTTCGTAAACGGCTTCTAATTCAGTATGAAAAAGACGTAAAGTTAATTCTCTAAAGCGCTCAGATTCTACTGTTAACCATTTTTCTAATTCGTTATTCGGAATATTATTATGATAAATTGTTTCTTCTAAAGATGTATGTGCATTAGTTCCTGATGCTCCCAAAGATGAAATTAATTTATCGTATTCGTTTGCCACAGCATATTTGGATGCTTCTTGCGAAACTTGATCAATTTTTTTATAGATTTCTACTTTTTTTGCAGGATCTTTTTCTGCTTTGTGCTGTTCGTATAAATCTGAAATTTGTTGGATCAAAGGTTTTTCAACAGCCCAATTTTGTGTTCCGATTTTTGAAGTTCCTTTAAAAACCATATGCTCTAAGTAGTGAGCCAAACCAGTATTGTCTTCTGGATCGTTGTTAGAACCTGTTTTTACAGCTATATGAGTTTGGATTCTTGGTTCGTCTTTTATTTGAGCCAAATAGATTTTCAAACCATTTTTTAGCGTATAAATTCTTGTATTTGAAGGATCATTTTCTACCATTTCGTAGGTATATCCTTTATTGTCAGTTTTTTTCACTGTTTTTAATTGTGCGTGAGTAAATACAGAACCAAAAATGATTCCGCAGATCAAAATAGATTTCCTCATGTATTAATTTTTTAAGTTGCTTAAAAGTAATACATTAAAACGAATAAGAGAAAACTATTTTCGATATAGAGTTATTTTGTTAATCTAAAACCAATCATTGTAAATATTAATCCAATGAGTACACTCAAAAAAATATAAATAATTGGTGCGATGTAATTTTGTTGTTGAATTAAGTTGAAATTTTCATACGAAAAACTTGAAAATGTCGTGAAACCTCCACAAAATCCAGTTATCAATAAAAAATTGAAATAGGTATTTCCTAAACCATTTTTGATTGAATATCCATATAAAGTGCCAATCAAAAAACAACCGATAATATTTGTCAAAAACGTAGCAAATGGAAAAGGTTGCGAATAATATTTTCCGATTCCGTATGAAATTAAAAATCTTGCAACACTACCAAAAGCGCCACCTAAACCGACAAATAGTATAGATTTTAAGAGATTCATTACGCCATCCAACTATATAAAATTCCTATTTTTTTCCATTTATTATTTTCAAGTTTTAATAAAATTAAATTTCCACTTCCGCTTAATCCATTTGGATTATCAAGTTCGTAAATGATAGCATAATTTTTATTTTTTGAAATAAATGGATTTGAATATGTGTATTTATTATTTTTTTTAGATTTAAAAGAAAATTTATGATTGATATTTTTTCTTAGATTAATATTATTGAAATCAAATTCATTTTTTACAATTTGATAATTAATCAATTCATTATCGATTAAATCTTCTTCAAATGTTAGTTTATAGTATTCATCAATTAGAACTCTTAAAAAGTCTTCGTTTGAAATAATTTTATTTGAAACTTTAGATGAATTATTTTCAACAGAAATGTAATCTTCTAAAACTTTTACTTGAGCAAAACTTATAGAAGAAATAAAAATTAATAGTATAGATTTTAAGAGATTCATTAAATTCTATTAACAATTTTAATTAAAGCTAAAAATAGTAAAATGATGAATGAAATAATTCCTAAAAAGAATAAACCTAATCCAAAATAAGCAATTGTAATTGTTCCAATATTCCAACCGATTAAGTTGATTGAATAACCTATCAAAATCAGTACTACTGAAATCAATAAAAATTTGAAATTATTTACTTTTTCTAAATTCATCATTTCTAAAGATGCGAAGCTAAAACAAGTTCAGCTTGACATCTGTATTTTATTTTGAGTATTAAATATAAAACTATTTTTCGATAAAATTCTTCACAGCAATCGCAACTTTTGCTCCGTCCATTGCGGCAGAAATAATTCCACCCGCATAACCAGCTCCTTCAGCACAAGGAAATAAACCAGAAACTTGCGTATGTTCTAAGGTTTCTTCATTTCTCGGAATACGAACAGGCGAAGAAGTTCTGGATTCTGTTGCGACAATATTTGCGTTTTCGGTATAGTAACCATTCATTTTTTTACCAAATGTTTGGAAACCTAATTTCAAAGATTGATGAACTTCTTTTGGTAAAACTTCGCTCAATAAACCTGATGTTAGACCTGGTAAATAAGAACAATCATTCAATGAATTGGATAATTTTCCTGAAACAAAATCAGTCATTCGTTGCGCAGGCGCTTTTAATTTACCTCCACCAACTTGCCACGCTTTTTGCTCGACCATTTGTTGAAATTTCATTCCAGCCAAAGGTTCAGTAAAACCATATTTAGCAAAATCTTTTTCATCAACAGTTACAACCATTCCCGAGTTTGCAAAAAATCCGTCACGTTTGGAAGGCGACCAACCATTTACCACTAATTCTCCTTCATCTGTAGATGCGGGCGCGATAATTCCACCAGGACACATGCAAAAAGAGAAAACGCCGCGACCTGCTTCTTGTGAAACTAATGAATACGAGGCAGGAGGTAGAAATTCATTGCGCTCCGTTCCAATTGGACAATGGTATTGAGCAGAATCAATCAAGCTTTGGTGATGTTCTACACGAACGCCTAAGGCAAAAGGTTTTGCTTCAATTAAAACGTTCTTTTCATCTAACATTCTAAAAATATCACGAGCCGAATGTCCCGTTGCTAAGATCAAAGAAGAAGTTTTTATCTTTTTATCATGATTGATTTCAATTCCTTTGATTTGATTATTCTCGATGATAATATCCGTTAGTTTTGTATCAAACCAAACTTCACCACCACATTCGATAATTGCTTCGCGCATGTTAGCGATAATTCCAGGTAATTTATTTGTTCCGATATGTGGATGCGCTTCTTGTAAAATACGTTCTGTTGCACCGAAATGTACAAACCATTGCAAAGATTTCAGGATATTTCCACGTTTTGTAGAACGTGTATATAATTTTCCGTCCGAATAAGTTCCAGCGCCTCCTTCGCCATAACAATAGTTTGATTCAGAATTTACTTTTCCTTCTTTATTCATTGCTGCTAAATCACGACGACGATCACGAACATTTTTACCACGTTCGATGATAATTGGTTTCAGACCGTGTTCTATTAATTCTAACGCAGCAAATAATCCAGCAGGACCAGCACCAGCAATATAAACTTCGTGTTTGTTTTCTACATTTTGGAGATTTGGATGAAACTCGAAAGCATCAGAGAATTCTTCATTTACAAAAACATTGACTTGTAATTGGGAAATAATATTTCGGCTTCGTGCATCTAAAGAGCGACGAATAATTTGGTAAGCATTGATATTCTCCGGTTTTGTTTTAACAGCAGATGCTAAACGTTGTTTCAGAAGTTTCTCGTTTGCAGCTTCTGTAGGAGATATGCGTATTGTTACATTTTGAGGCATATTTATTGACTAAAAATTAGACTGCAAAAGTACATCAAACCATTTGAAATATTCGTTTTTAAACAAAAAAAGCTGTCTCATAAGACAGCTTTTCATTATTATATAAATTAAGATTATAATCCTAATTTTTTCAACGTTTGTTTTAGAACACCGTTTTTATGAACTAAAATATTTGTTGTTTTGTATTGAACAAAAGCTTTTGTTACATAAAGATATCCTTCGTAATCGTTAGTTAAACCCCAAGAGTTTTTCACGATATAGTAATCTTTTCCGTTTTGATCTTTCGCAATACCAACAATGTGCATTCCGTGATCATCAGTCGTTTGGTAATCATCAAAAGCAGCCTGACGCATATCTTCTGTAATTACTTTTTCTGGTTTTGGACCTTTGAACATATCTGCTTTTTGTTGCGCATTCATATCTGCAAAATCAACTTCTGGTACATACGCCACACCATTTTTCCAGCTAAATCCTTTTTCAGAAACGTCTGTTGCCCAAGCAACTGTAAATCCGTTTTTCAAAGCATAATCAATGTTGTCAGTCATCTCTGTCATCGGAACATTGTAGAAAGATTCGTACGCCCAGTTATCAGGAATCGCTAATACAAACGGTTTGTAATAGTCGTGATCTTTGAAAGATGTAATCGCAACATAATCGTTTGGATTAATTCCTACAACTTGATCAGCAAATGTACGTGGTGTATATTTTTTTCCGTTGTATGTGAATTCTTTTGGATATTCTCCTAAATAGCTATCCAAAACAGCTGTATAGGCTTTCTCCCAGTTTGGTGTTAATTTACCATTTGGATTTGCAACAACCGCTTTCAAAACTCCTTCTTGAATGGCAGCCATTTCACCAAATTGATTAATTTTTGTTCCATAATTCAGACCTGTATAAGTTTCCGTTGGAACAGCTCCATATTTTTTGATTGTATTCAAAACATCATAGAAAGAACCTCCGTCACCTAAAGTTGTTGCACCATGCATACGTACATATTGTTTTCCTTTCTCAACATATGTATTTCTCGCATTGAAAATTGGAGACAATTGAATAGGTTGTTTTCCCATTCTTAACATTTCTGATTCGAAGAAAGAATTTCCTGAATATGACCAACAAGTTCCTGATGAACCTTGGTTTTCTACTGGAGTTTTAGCTAAATTGATAACATCAGTAAATTTGAAAGCTTCTTTACTATTTTCACTAACATTTTTGTTCAAAGAATTAACTAAATTGTCTTGTGCAGACGCCAATTGAGCTGAAGCTAAAAATAAAGCTGAAGTTAAAACTGGATAAAAAATTTTACGCATTTTTAAATTTATTTTGTGTGAGTATTTTATAAGTAGCTAATTTCACGAAAATGTTAACAATAAACCTATAAAAATTTAAAGTTTTTTTAATAAAACTTCATAGTATTCATTCACACAATACATTTGGAAAGGTAAAACAACCTTGTTTGTGATAAAAGTTTCTTTACAGACATTACAAACAGATGTGTTTTAGATAAATGTAAGTTTACATTTATTACAAACGGACATGTTTTAGACTAATGTAGTCATAGATTTATTATAAACAACCTTGTTTGTAATAAAATTTTCTTTACGGACATTACAAACAGATGTGATTGAGATAAATGTAAGTTTACAGATGAACAAACTTTGTAATGTTTTTTAAAACTGACTTAATATCCCAAAATGGATTTTAGATTCTTTGAAGTCGAATGAAGTTTCGTCTGTTTTACCAACTGCATAACTCAAATTGAAAATTCCCATCTTCGTTAAAAAAGAAATTCCAGTTCCGAAACTTAACAATGATGTATTTAGATTTGCGCGTTTGTTATCAATAAAACCATAATCGGCGAAAAGTCCAATATAAAAAGCTTCGCTTGGAACAAAACGATAATCTGCACTCAAAAATCCGTACATATTTGTTGTAATACTTTCTTCGTTAAAACCTCTAAAACTACCAAAACCACCAATTCTGTACAATTCGTTTTCGGAGAAATCATCGTCTTTCGTGAGCAAACCTCTAAATTCTGCACCAGCTTTTAAGAAATGCTTTTTGGACAATTCGAATAAACGAAATGTTTTTAGACCAACTTCAACTTGATTGACGGTTTTATTTTCCAAATCTTCTGTCCACGAAAAATTCTTTTCCTTTTTACGAATCGAATTTACTGCAACATTCAACATCGATTTTCCTTCCATCAAACGAAAAGGATGTTTCAGGAAATAGTGATAACTCAAACCAAAACCAATTTTCGAATAATCGTCGTAGCTCGATTTTAGATAGGAATCATCTTCCAACAAAAAGTTAGACGATTGTATAATTCCGCTTACACCAATATTCGAGTTGAGGTTGAGTTGATAAAATAATCGCTCCGAAAAATCTAAATTCACAAAAACAGAATCTTGCTTGAAAAGCTTGAAATTCGTTTCCGAACCAATCGCAGATTTGAACAAATAAGGTACTTTAACACCAATATTCAACGACGTATTTTTGTTTGCTGTTCCAATCCAATTTAACCTGATTTCTTCCAAACTATTGAACACGTTGTTCAACGAAAGTTGTACATTTCCGTTCAATCTAAAATCGCCGTTATCATCTGTTCCAAAACCTAAAACACCATCAAAATAATTTGAATTTACTTTGCGAGGATACAAATATAAAATCGTAGAATCAGGCTTAAATAAAGTTTGTGGTAATTGCGCTTCTGCAATATAATTGGTTTGTTGCATTAATGTCGAAATTGTTGCCAACTTCTGTTCATTGTATACTTCGCCAGTTTTTATATTGAGTCCATGACGCAAATAACCTTTGGATAATTTTTCGTAACCAACCAATTTTACACCATCTATTGTTCGCTGATTTCCTTTGTCTAAAACCAATTCAATTTTCTGTTCATTTTGTTCAAAACCATTTGGAACAAGTTTTATTTGCGCAAACGGATAACCTTGATTAGTGTTGGTTGTTGCTATTTTATTTAGAATAGAATCTAAATTATTTGTTGGGAAATAATTATTTTTATTTTCGAACAATTCATTGTTTTTCACCCAAATTGTTTGGTACAATTTTCCTTTATTTAGATAAACTTTTTCATTTTTTATCGAATCAATCGTCAAAGTATAATAACCTGTTTTTTGAAGCGAATCTAAAGATGAATCAAGATTTTTGCTTTCGAAATCTTTTGTATACGATTTTGTATCATCATTATACCGTAAAAAATGATATGTTTTTTCTTGTCCAAAAAGAAAAATAGTTTGGATAAAAAAGAAGAATATGTAGCCTAAAAATCGCATTGTTGCTTATAATAACGTGTAAAATAGATGTTAAGTATTTGTTTTACTGATATCTATTAGTGTTCATGTGGAAATTAAAAATTATTTTTGACTTCAAATTTAAGATGAATGTTGAAATTATTTAAAATTACTGGATATTTAGAAGCTATTTCTGCGATAGTTTTGTTTTTTATCGCAATGCCAATGAAATATATTTGGGAAGATCCTACATGGGTAACACACGCAGGACGCGTACACGGAGGATTGTTTATAGCTTATATTATATTGGTTTATTTATTGAAAGAAAAATACAATTGGTCTTGGAAAATTTTTATGATCTTTTTTATCGCAGCAGTTATTCCTGGAGGAACAATTTGGGCGGAAAAAAGATTAATCGAAGGCAAAAAATATAAACAAATGTTGGCTGAAGAAGCGAAATAAGACAACGATTAGATAAAAAAGTAAAAACCTTAAACGTGATTGTTTGAGGTTTTTTTATGTTTTAGGAATCAAATTTTTCTAAATAAAAAAAGCCGAAGATTAATCTTCGGCTTTTACAGAGCGGGAAACGAGACTCGAACTCGCAACATTCAGCTTGGAAGGCTGACGCTCTACCAATTGAGCTATTCCCGCGTAAATTTTCAAATCAAATTAAAAAGTACCTCAGGCGGGACTTGAACCCGCACGTCCTAATGGACACAGGATTTTAAGTCCTGCGTGTCTACCAATTCCACCACCAAGGCAAAATTTGATTTTTGAATTTAATATTTCAAAGAGCGGGAAACGAGACTCGAACTCGCAACATTCAGCTTGGAAGGCTGACGCTCTACCAATTGAGCTATTCCCGCGTTGTGAGTGCAAATATAAGGTCATTAATATTACTTTTGCAAGTGTTTTTCGAATAAATTTTACAACTTTTTTCTAATAAATTAATTTTGAAATATTTGACTTGTTGATTTTTTTTGAGAAATTAGGGAATTGAATTATTTTATGGAGAAATTATTTATTTTTTGTGGTGTTTTTCTTCTTGTGATGAGTTGTAATTCTAAGAAAAAGTTTGAATCAGATAAATGGATTCCTTTTGAGGAAGGAGTTTACGGACAAAATTATCGTTATAAGATGTTGGATGATTTGGTTAATAATGTTTTAAAATTTGATTCATATAATTCAAATGGAACTTCAAAAAATGAGGTTTATAAATTGATTGGTAAGCCTGATGAAATTTTAGATAAAATGGAGGTTTATTTAATTCAAGAAAAAATTGGTAAAATTGATCAAAATGGAGAAATTAAACTTTATTTAAAATATAGTGATAATTTGACGTTGAATTATTGGAAAATACAAGAAACAACTTACAAAGAATAAATTATGAAAATCCCTACAATTTATGGTATTATAGAACGTAGAATGTTAATCAATTTTTGTGTAGAATCACACTATATTGAGACGATTTTACCTCAACCTTTTCGTCCAAAATTGTACAAAGGAAAAGCAATTGCTGGAATCTGTTTGATTCGATTAAAAGATATAAAACCAAAAGGTTTACCTGATTTTGTAGGAGTGAATTCTGAAAATGCAGCGCATCGAATCGCGGTTGAATGGGAAGAAAATGGTGTGACAAAAGAAGGTGTATATATCCCGATGAGAGATACTTCTCTAAAATTGAATACGCTTGTTGGTGGTCGAGTTTTTCCTGGGAAACATTATTTTGCGAAGTTTAATGTTATAGAAGAAAACGATAATTATCATTTAGATTTCACGAGTTCTGACGATACACGAATTGAAATTGATGCAAAAAAATCTGTTGAATTTAATTCGAATTCGATTTTCGAAACGTTGAATGAAGTTTCAAAATTCTTCGAGAATGGTTCAGATGGATATTCTCCGAATGGAAATAATTTTGAAGGTTTAAAACTCGAAACCTATAATTGTGAAGTAGAATCTTTGGAAGTTTTACATGTGAAATCAAGTTTTTTTGAAAATGAAACAATCTTTCTAAAAGGTTCTGTTCAGTTTGATAACGCAATTCTGATGACCAATATCGAACATGAATGGAAGTCGTTAGAAAAGATAAAATGTTTGTAGTTTATTCTTTGCTCAAAATAAAATCTTCCTCATTTGTTTTTCCTAAATTAAACTGAAACATTTCACCATAATTTATAGGTATTTTGAATGCATTTTTGATTGGTATTTGCAACAAATAACACCACATCAAACGGATGATTCCGCCATGTGTAACAATCAGCACTTTTTCGTGTTGAGTATTTCGTAATTCGTCCATAAAATTAAAAAGTCTTTCTGATATTTCTTGCATCGATTCACCATTTGGTGTTTTAGTTTCGACAAAATCGGCGTACCAAGGTTCTATTTCTAACGAAGGAATTTCGTTCCACGATTTCATTTCCCAATCTCCAAAATTGAATTCTTTTAATCGTTCATCAAAAATAATTTCATTCGAGAAAGTTTCTGCTAATCGTTGACAGCGACTCAGTGGACTTGAAAAAATTATCTCAAAGTCGTTTTCGATCTTAGTATGAATTTGTACTACTTCTTGATGAAAAGTATCAGCTAATTCCACATCAGTTTGTCCGTAACAAACCGATGAAGGAACATTAACTTTTGTATGTCGAATTACAGAAACTTGCATAGAATTAAAACGCCAAGATAAAACAAAACTTCGGTAACTTGTTGCACAGTTCCCAAGCAATCGCCTGTATATCCACCAATATATTTTTTGAAATACCAGCCCAAATAAACTTTTCCTATGTAACAAAGTGGTAATATCAACAAGAATTTCCATTCGCCAAAAACAATAAAAGGCACAAGACAGAAAAGAAAACTAATGATAAGATTTTTTATTGGAAGTGCTTTATTTGCCATCGGTTTTGATTTACTTTTGTCGATATCTGTCACATATTCGTGTGTATAAATCATCATTCCAGAAAAAAAGCGACTAACCGAATGTGCTGCAATCAAGCTGAAAATTATCAACCAAAAATTATTTTCTGCAATATGTTGAAGTGATGTGAATTTCAATAACAACAATAAGATAACACCAATTACACCATAAGCTCCAATTCGGCTATCTTTCATAATTGTCAAGATTTTTTCTTTGCCATAACCACCTCCAAAACTATCGCAAACATCGGTGAAACCATCTTCGTGAAAGGCTCCAGTCAACAAAACGCTTGTAATCATTGTGATAATAATGGCGATATCAATAGGTAAAATAAATTGACAAATCATATAAATCAATGCATTAAAAGCGCCAACCAATAAACCAATCGCTGCATAGTATTTCTGTGATTGATTCATGATTTCGTTGCTATATGGAATTTTGAACGGAATCGGAATTCGCGTAAAAAACATCAATGCGGTTAAAAAATAAGTGATTTCTTTTTTTAGCATTTCACTTTAGTTTCTTTGTTACTCACGCCTGCAGATTCGAAACTCGCCATATCATTGTAGAAATTTACCGCACTTTTGATAATTGGATAAGCCAACGCACAACCGGTTCCTTCGCCAACGCGCAAATTGATGTTCAGAATTGGTTCTTCGTTGAAATAATTCAATAAATATTGGTGTCCAGATTCATCACTTTGATGACAGAAAATAGCGTTATTTAAAATTTCTGGCTTTAATTTCGACGCAACTAAAATTGCAGCCGAAGCGATGTAACCATCAATCATCAACAGTATATTGTGTTCGTAAGCAGATAGCATTGAAGCTGTCATTTGAGCAACTTCAAAACCGCCAAAAGTGGCTAAAATTTGTTTTGGATCAGTAATTTTTCCATGTGTTTTCTTCGCTTCATTTAGAATATTCATTTTATTCTGTAATTGCTCATCATTCAAACCTGTTCCGCGTCCTACACATTGCTCCAAAGGTAAATCAGTCAAATAATGAACAAGCATTGACGAAGAAGAAGTGTTCCCAATTCCCATTTCGCCAAAACCAATAATATTTGTTCCGTTTTGAGCGATTTCGTTCACAATTGTCTTCGAATAATCAAAACATTGTTCCAATTGATCGAAGGTCATGGCAGGTTCGTACAAGAAATTTTTGGTTGATTTGGCTACTTTACAATTTTTCAAAACCGAATAATCCGCGAAATCATAATTTACACCAGCGTCAACAATGGTTAAATCAATCTCATTTTGATTACAAAAAACATTAATTGCCGCCCCATTATTTAGGAAATTAAAAACCATTTGAGGTGTAACTTCCGCAGGATACGCACTAACACCAGATTGCGCAATTCCATGATCGCTTGCGAAAACAATTAGATGTGGATTGATTAATTCTAACTGTTTTTTTTGTTGAACCAAACCAATTTTAAGTGCGGTTTTTTCTAATAAACCTAAGGCTCCTAGCGGTTTTGTTTTAAGATCAATAATGTGTTGAATTTCTTCTTTTTGCATTTTATACTAAACTAAATTTTAATAAAAAAATGCTTTCGAAATCAAGTGCAATCAATTCAACAAATAATAAAATACATGTAGTTTTGATTGAGCTTCAATCGCGAAAGCATCATCTAAAAAGTGGTCTGGCTTATAGTTTTTCTCTACTTACAGTTGCGCGACAGCTCGAGATTTGCACTCGATTCCCTTTTGTGTTAGCAAGGTAAGAAAATAATCATAAAAGCAAAAAACTATTCTTTAATAGCAATTATTCCTTGTATTCTTGGTTCTATTTCAATATCTCCCATAATAATTTCTTCCGCTACGAAATCTGCTACATTCAATTTTAATTTTTTTGGTAGATTTTTGCTTGTGTAATTTTTATTAATTTCTATGTTTTTTTCGTTTGAAGCTAATCGAATATCAATTGGTAAACCTTTTTGGATATCACATTTTATAGTGTATTCTTCACCAACTTTTAAAGTTTGTTCTATCAATTCACCATTAATCAATAATCGGAAAGTAGAAAACTCTTGAATTCTTGTGTTAGAACTTTTAGTAACAATTATTTTAAATTCAATCGATTCATTTTCTATAGAATTATTGATAGGTAAAGGATTATCATGACAAGCTGTATTATGTTTTTGAGCTTTTGATGAAGTACTCATTAATCCTAAAGCAGAAAAAATCATAACATTAGAAATCGTTTTCTTGAAAAGATTTTGACCTAATTGACTTGGATGAAAAATACCACAATGAACGTTTTTTTTCTGAAATTCATTTGAAATTTCGTCATTTGTGAAGTTAGAAAAGTCAGTGATTTTATGTTGACATTTCGTACAAAAATTATCATCTCGTAATTTTTCTTTGCATGGGGTTGGAATTGTGATTTTCATATTTTTTAAAGTTTAGATTTATAATAGAGATGATTTTATGAATAAAAAGGTTGGTTTGATTTTTAGAAATAATTGATTTCGAATATTTGGATTTATGTAATATCTTTAACCACCTCTACTTTCCTTTAAAATAGCTATTATTTAAATGGAAAATTATCCCATCCCAACGAACGAAAAGCAAAGATTGCAAGCGGTTTACGATTATAATTTACAAGCGCATGATAAAGACGAAGAATTAGAAGTTTTTGCAAATGCTGCGAGTTTGATTTGTAATGCGCCAATTGCGTTAGTTTCTGTTTTTGATGAAAACTATCAAGTGATTAAAGCAAATTGTGGAATCGAGGTAGATATTGTTCCGCGTCAACAAACGATATGTCAATTTTCTTTGGTAGAAAATGAAATTTTGGTGATTGATGATGTGACGAAATTTGAACCTGCAAAAAATATTGCTGGTGTAAAAGCCGCAAATATTCAGTTCTATGCTGGTGTTCCGTTGATTGATGACAATGGAAATGTTTTGGGGACATTATGTGTAAACGATCATTATCCAAGAACGTTAGACGAAAAACAACGCAATTTATTGATTCAATTAGGGAAAAATATTACAAAATTATTGGTCAGTAAAAAACGAAAAAAAGACGCTGCTTACTTTCAAAATATCTATAAAATTTCGAATAATTTAATTGGAGTTGCTGATATTAATGGTGTATTGAAATCAATTAACCCAGCTTTTAAAAAAGTTTTAGAAGTTAAAAATGACCAATTAATTCGTTCAAAAAATTTCTTAGACTTTGTTTCGGAAAAGGATAAGAAAAAAGTTCAAATGTTTTTGGCTGATTTGAAAACTAATTCAGGTTCTATTGACTTCAAATGTTTGATGTGTTCAATAGAAACGAAAGAAGAAAAAATGGTTGAATGGTATACTAAATTAAACACTTCGTATGATAACGAGATTTTCTTATTTGGACGAGATATTACACTTGAAAACTCTAAAAAGGAGGAACTAGAAAACAGTGAACGTAAGTTTAGAAATTTTTTCAATTCTTCGCTTGGTTTAATGACGATTCACGATTTGGATGGTAATATTTTATCCATTAACAAAAAAGGTTTAGAATCGATAGGTTATACTGAAGAAGAATCGAAAGATTTGGATCTTAAAAAATTAATCCCAAAATCTAATCAAAAAGAATATCAAATCTATATAGAGACGATTTTAAGTAAAAAGCAAGATTCTGGTTTAATGAGCTTGATTAAGAAAGATGGTTCGTTAACATATTGGTTATACAATAATATTTTGGACAAAGATAACGAAGGAAATCCTGTTGTAATGAGTACTGCAGTTGATATGACACAAAGGACTTTGTTGGAAAGAGATCTTAATCGTGTTCGTCAGTTACTAGATCATACGTACGAAGTTGCCAATGTTGGAGGTTGGAAATACGATTTAGTTAAGCAAAAATTAATTTGGACTGATATAACGAAAAAAATCCATGAAGTTGAACTAGATTATGAACCAAATGTAGAAACTTCACTCAATTTTTATGAAGCAAAAAGTAGTTATCCAAAAATAAAGAAAGCTTTTAGAGATGCGGTAGAAAAAGGAATCGGATATGATATGGAGTTGCAAATAGTTACCCAAAAAGGAAAAACAATTTGGGTAAGATGTAAAGGAATTCCAGAGTTCGTAAATGGAAAATGTGTTAGCGTTTTTGGAACTTTTCAGGATATTGATGAGAGAAAACGTTATACGTTAGAGTTGGCTCGACAAAAAGCTATTTTCGAAACATTTATTAATCATGTACCTGCATCTGTTGCAATGTTTGATAAGGATATGAATTATCTAACTTTGAGTAATCAATGGTGTGATGAATTTGTGATAAAAAAGAAAAATGTGATCGGAAAATCTCATTACGAAATGTACGATGTTCCAACAGAAAGAAAAGCGATTTATGAAGCTTGTTTGCAAGGCGAAAATTATTCGAATGAAGATATGATTTATCGCACACCAAAATATGATACAGATCAACACTATTCGTGGGCGATTCATCCGTGGTATATCAACAAAAAACAGATTGGTGGTCTGATTATGTTTTCGCAAAATATAACAGAATCTGTCAAGAAAAATAAAGAACTTAAAAAAGCCAAAAAGAATGCGGATATCGCTAGTAAGGCAAAGTCTGAGTTTTTAGCAAATATGAGTCACGAGATTCGAACACCTTTAAATGGTGTGATTGGTTTCTCTGATTTATTGTTGAAAACGCCACTTAATCCGACTCAAAAACAATATTTGAATTTTATTAATGATTCTGCAAATTCATTATTGTCAATAATAAATGATATTTTAGATTTCTCTAAAATTGAATCCGGTCGAATGGATGTTTTGATAGAAAAAAATAATTTGTTCGAGTTAGGAAATCAAGTAATCAATGTGATTCTTTATCAAGCCGAAAACAAAAAAATTGAATTATTGTTGAATATAGATAATAATTTACCTCAATTTATTTGGATTGATGAAGTTCGTCTAAAACAAGTTTTGATTAATCTACTTGGAAACGCTGTGAAATTTACGGATAGTGGAGAAATAGAACTAAAAATTAGTCAAGTTGAACCAATTGTAAAAGGAGAAAAAGTAAAATTGAGATTTTCTGTTCGTGATACAGGAATTGGTATAAAACCAGAAAAACAAGTCAAGATTTTTGATGCATTTACTCAAGAGGATAGCACTGTTAGTAAACGTTTCGGAGGAACTGGTTTAGGTTTAACAATTTCAAATAAGTTGCTAAATTATTTCGGAAGTCATCTAGAATTGCAAAGCGAAATAGATAAAGGTTCTACATTTTTCTTTGATTTAGAAGTTGATTACGAATATAATATTGAGCAACAATTTGATCATTTGGAAGAAATAAATCATGTGTTGATTGTAGATGATAATCAAAGTAATCAAATGATTTTGCAACATATGTTACAGTTCAAAAATATAACATCTGATATTGCAAATAATGGAATGGAAGCGCTACAGAAAGTTTTGAATGGCGATGTTTACGATGTTATTTTGATGGATTATCATATGCCGGTTTTGAATGGTTTGGAAACAATTCAGAAAATAAAAGAGTATTTCGTAACAAAGGATACAAAAACTCCTTTAGTGTTATTGCATAGTTCTTCTGAGGATGAATATCTAATTCAGAAAGCAAAAGAATTAGGAATTACTTCGCGTTTATTGAAACCAATTAAGTCGGAAGAATTGTTTGATACGTTGCGTAAAACAATTATTGATTCGAAAGAAATTCAAACCATAGAAATTGAAAATCAAGAAGAAATTTCGCAAGATTTTTCGAAACAATTTCATATTTTAATTGCAGATGATAATTTAGTTAATATGGCTCTGAATCAGCAAATTATCAAAAATATTGCACCAAATTCTATTTTGTATACGGCTGCGAATGGAGCGGAAGCCGTATCAATTTGTCAAGAAAATAAGATCGATTTAATTTTGATGGATATTCAAATGCCAGAAATGAATGGTATTGAAGCAACTAAGGTTATTCGTTTATTAAACAATTTTCAAGAAACTCCGATTATAGCAGTGACAGCGGGAAATGTAAAAGGCGAAAAGGAAAAATGTCTTGATGCTGGATTGAATGATTTTTTAGCAAAACCAATTCGAGAAAAAGATATTTTTGATGTTTTAGAAAAATGGTTAGATTTTTCTAAAAAAGAAAAGAATGAAACCAACGATTTTGGAAATCACCTTGATCTTTCTATGATAAATAATTATACGAAAGATGATGAATCATTTAGAAAAATGTTTATAGAAATAATTATTAATGAGTTAGAAAAATCTATACTAGAATTTGAAACTTATTCCAACAAACAAAATTTAGAAGGATTAAATCAATTAGGTCATAAAGTAAAAGGAACAGCAAAAACTGCTGGACTTACAATTTTGGCTGATTTAACCGAACAAATAGAAAAATCGACTTCAATCAATTACCTACAAGAAAACCAGCTGATTATTAAAGTAAAAACCGAAATAGAATTAGTTATTAACTATTTAAAAATTATTTAAAAACCAATATTATGCAGATTTTAATTGCCGAAGACGATGAATTGATTTTAAAAACAATAGAACACAAACTGAAAAAAGAAGGTTACAAAGTTGTTTTAACAAGAAATGGAAAAGAAGCTATCAGTAAGATTGAGGCTGAAGATATTGATTTGATTATTACCGATATTATGATGCCTTTTGCGTCTGGTTTGGAGATTATTAGTGCTGTTAGAAAAAGTAAGAATTCCGAAACACCAATGATTATTTTGTCTTCTTTAGGGCAAGAAGATGTGGTGGTGGAAGCATTTAATTTGGGTGCAAATGATTTTATGGTGAAACCATTTAGCCCTATTGAATTGTCTGTTCGCGTCAAGAAATTATTAAAATAAAAGCATGATTATCCTACAAATTATAACCTATACCGAGTTAATAGTAGGAATTTACATTCTACTTATTTTACTTTTTTTGATAATTATTTATACGTTATTGACAAGTATAATTGAAAATAAAATCATTACAAAGAAAAATAAGTGGAATGCTATTATTGATCAAGAAATTTATGAAACAATTTTGGATGATCAATCCAATTCGAATACTGATTTTACGGATTATTTGAAATCAAGTTCATTCAAACATTATTTTATCAAAAAATTACTAAAAGCGGAACAAAATTTTTCTGGAAATTCAAAAGAAAGTATTCAAAATTTATTTGACCATTATCAATTAAAAAAAATATCCTTACAGAAATTAAATAGTCAAAAAAATCATGAAATTGCTGAAGCAATACAGGAAGTTACGGCGATGAATAATGATGAAACTTTACCGAAAATCAAAAGTATGTTACAACATAAAAATGATTTAGTTCGATCTGAAGCTCAATATGGTTTAGCAAAATTTTCTGGTTTCGAAGGTTTATTTTTTTTAGACAATTTACAGGAACAATTGACGGATTGGCAACAGTTGAAATTGTTGGATGCAATTACAATTTTACCAAATATTGATGAGGTTGATACGATAATTTCAAATTGGTTAAAATCACCTAATCAAAGTGTGAAAATTCTAACAATGAAATTAATTCGCAAGTTTCAATTGTTGCAAATGCACGATTTGGTTGCAGATAATTTGCACGATTCTGATGAAAAAGTTGTGGAAGAAACGATTAAAACATTAGTCAGAATCGAAGATGATTCAACTTCAAAATTATTGATTGAGCAATATGAAACATGTAACGAAAAGTTTCAAATTCAAATTTTAAAAGCTTTAGAAAAAATCTCAAATCCAGAAAATAACACATTTTTAGAAACTCAAGCAAAGGAAAATCCATCATTTTCTGTCAAAAAAGCAAGTGTAAGAGCGTTAAATAATTGTTGTTCAAAAACCAATTTACAAAAACTTGCACATCAATCAAACTCTCCTGAATTAAAACAAATTATTAATCAAATTATCCAAGAAAACTAATCATGAATTGGCTAGAAACGGCTTTCGATTTTTTTATTTACGGCTTCCTTTTTTATTCAATCCTATTAATTTTAGTCTATGGATGGATAGGTTTTTATGCAAAAGGAGCGATAAAATCTTATATCCGAAAAAACAGTTTTACGGATTATTCGATTATTGCAACATCACCAAATGCACCTACTTTTAGCCTTATTGCACCCGCTTATAACGAAGGTGCAACGATTGTGGAGAACGTACGTTCTTTATTGTCGTTGTATTATAATCAGCTCGAAATTATTATTGTAAATGATGGTTCCAAAGATGATTCATTGCAACGATTAATTGAAGCGTATGATTTGATTAAAATTGATTATTTCGTTGAAGGAAATATCGAAACAAAACCAATTAATTCGATTTATAAAAGTACAAATCCTGTTTTCAAGAAATTAATTATTGTTGACAAAGTAAATGGAGGAAAATCGGATGCGCTAAATGTCGGAATTAACATTGCAACAAACGATTATATTGTTTGTATTGATGTCGATTGTATTTTAGAACAAGATGCGATTCTGAAGCTTGCGAAACCTTTTATGGATGAAGCAAAAGCAAAAGTAATTGCATGTGGAGGCGTAATTCGTTTGGTGAATAATTGTACCATTGTTGACGGAAAAATTGTCGATGTTAATTTACCAAAAACTCGTTTAGGAAGAGCACAAGCGTTAGAATATATTCGTGCATTTCTTTTGGGAAGAATGGCGTGGTCGCGCGCCAATGGTTTGATGCTGATTTCGGGTGCTTTTGGTGCTTTTGATCGTGAAACTGTACTCCAATGTGGCGGTTATGATCACGATACAGTTGGTGAAGATATGGAGCTTATTGTGCGAATGCGACGTTATATGCACGAGCAAAAATTGGCCTATAAAGTAGTAAATATTCCCGATCCTCTTTGTTGGACAGAAGTGCCAGAAAGTAAAGAAATTTTAACCAAACAACGCAATCGTTGGATGCGTGGAACGATAGAAACATTGTGGAAACATCGTATTTTATTTTTCAATCCGAAATATGGAAAACTTGGAATGATGAGTTATCCGTACTGGTTTTTCTTCGAATTTTTAGGACCGATTATCGAATATATTGGTTGGATCATTTTCGTTGTTTTATTCTTTTTAGGTTTAATTAATTGGCATATTTTCTTTCCTTTAATGGCTTTTGTATTGCTTTATGGAATTTTATATTCGATTTATGCTATTCTGATTGATTTAATGACGTATAACGTTTATTACAAGAATGGTGATATTCCGAAGTTATTTTTTACGGCGTTTATAGAGCCTTTTACATTTCATCCGTTGGTTGTGTTGTCAGCAGTGAAAGGCGTGAAGGATTTCTTTCTGAAAAATAATTCGTGGGGAGAAATGACGCGACAAGGTTTTGGTAGAAATCAAGCGAAAGAATTGTCTATTTGGCAAAAAATGAGACTTGGATTCATGAATCTAGTTCAGCAAACTACGTTTATTTCGTTGGTTTATTTGTTGCTTTTTGGATTGTCATCAATTCTTGAATTTTATCTTTATCAAGAAAATCTCTCAACAACTTCTAATCAAACTTTATTTTTTGACTTATTCGTACATAATATCGATTTTGCTTTAGATAGTATTTTTGTGGTAAGTTTTAAATATTTTTTACTGCAATTTTATTCGATAAGTTGGGCAAAAAAATGGATCATTTTTACGTATTCTTTTTTAATTATTTCGAATATTTTATTGATTAAATATTTTCAAACAACACTCAATTTATTAGGTTCAGATTTGTTTTCTTATACGTTCGAAGAATTGAAATTAATTATTGGAGCATCAGGTGTTGTCAATACAATAAGTATCCTTTTATCAATTGCTGTAATTGCTATTTTAACAACGATATTTATTTACAGTTATAGATTAAAAATTAACCAAAAAATTCTTCAATTACCATTAATAATTTTGAGTTTTTTATCGCTTATTGTTCCAATTAATTTGGATTTAAAAAGTTCTCAAAATGATGAGTTTTCATCTAATCTAATTTTGAGTAAATCGTCTTATTTTTTCTCAAACTCGATTGAACAATATGCAGAAGATAAACTTTCGGAAATTGATTTTTTAAATTCAAATTCGAGTTCAAATAATGAAGATAATCGACATTATTTTGATAAAATTAATTATCCATTTTTGTATCAAGATGAGAACAAAAATTTCTTCGCGGATCAATTTAATTTAACAACAGAAAAACCGAATGTTGTTTTTATTGTGATTGAAGGTTTGGGACGAGCTTTTAGTAACGAAAGTGCATATTTAGGTTCTTTTACACCATATATTGATAAGCTTTCGAAAAAGAGTTTGTATTGGGAAAATGGATTAAGTACGACGGGAAGAACATATGGAGTTTTACCTGGATTGACGGGGTCTTTGCCATTTGCTGAAAATGGTTTTATGGAACAAAAGAGTTTACCTCAACATTACAATTTGTATAATTTGTTGAAAAGTAATGGTTATAAAACGGGGTATTTTTACGGTGGCGATGTTGATTTCGATTTTATGTCAAAATACTTGAATTATTCGGGTGTTGAAACAATTATTGATGAAAATGATTACGAAAATAATTATGCAAAAATTCCGTCGAATAATGGATTTTCTTGGGGATTTGACGATCATTCAGTGTTTAAAAAATATTTAGCAACACAGGAAGAAAATAATCAACCATACTTTAATGTTTTGATGACGTTAGCAACGCATAGTCCTTTCTTAATAAACAATGTTGAGAAATATAATAAACAGTTTGAAACGTTGATTAAATCTCGAAATTATGATGCGACAACTTTGACGACAGTAAAAAAATATAAACAACAATTGGTGACTTTTTTGAGTGTTGATGAAGCTGTAAAAAACTTTTTCGAAGCTTATCAAAAACGTTCAGATTTTAATCAAACTATTTTTGTGATTACTGGAGATCATCGAATGCCAGAAGTTCCGATGGAAACAAAGATTGATCGTTTTCATGTTCCGATTATTGTTTATTCTCCTTTGTTAAAGTCACCGAAAAAGATGTCAAATATTGTGACGCATTTTGATGTTGCACCAACTTTTGTGACATATTTTAGAGATTCGTATAAACTGAAATTACCGAATTATGTGACTTGGATGGGACAGAATTTAGAAAACGGTAAAGCGAATTACAGAAAACAAGGCGTTCCGTTAATGCAAAATAAAAATATTTTAGACGATTATATTTTTCAAAATTATCATTTGTCAGGAGGGAAGTTATATCGAATTGAAAAGAATTTAACCGAAGATGTTGAACAAAATTCGAAGATGGAAACAGAGTTGAAAAATCGATTGAAAAGCTTTAAAACAAAAAACCATTCTTTGAAAAATACTCAAAAAATGGTTCCTGATTCTATATTTAATCGTTATATCAATTAGAATTTTCGGCTGTACGAAACGCTTACATCAAATTGATTTCCTTTTTGATTTGGACGATATTCTTGATTGTAATAATTCGCACCAATTGAAATTAAGTTTAATTCACTGATCGAAAAATTATAATCTGCTCCAATTTTGAAGGACTTCAGTTTGTAAGTTGTATCTTCTAAAAGATTGTTGTTAAAATCTTCTGGTGAAATTCCTGTACCAATAGCTAAGCTTAAATAATTGCTTGCATCGCCAGTATAATAACGAGTTGTGAATGTATACGAATGCGAAATATTGTTGTTGCTTGGCGTTACAAATGCACGTAAATTGAACCAATAATTTTTATAATATTTACCGATAGATCCTGTGAACATCCAAACATCATCCGAAAAATGAAGTTGACGATAACCTAATTCAGCTTCGAAACTTTTAGGTAAATTAGCGTAAAGAGAGGCTCCTGTGCGATATTTAGGAAAAATTCCATCACTATCCGAATATCCACCGCCAACATACATATAAAATGTCTTAGAAAGTCTTGGATAAGCTTCTACTTCGTATTGAACACCGTTATCTTTAAATTTGTTTGCGTAATTTACTTTAAAAATCAACGAACCAAGTGAAGTTTGTCTTTTATAACTAACCGAAACTTGATGCCAATCATCTACAAATTGCTTGTCAAAATGTGAGTAATTATAATTCACACTAATTGCATTTTTAGTATTATTTATTTCGATTCGATTTGCTAATTCGCGCGCTTCTGTATTTTTAGGGTTAATTGCTAATAATTCTTTGATTGTTTTTGAAGCTTCTTCATAAGCATTGCTTGAATTAAGAACTTTAGCTTTTAACAACAATAATTCTTCATTTTTAGGATATTTAATTAATCCACGATCAATGATAGAAACGGCTTCTGTATAATTATCATTCCAATATTCAAGTGACGTGTAAGCTAAATAAAAATCGGTAGAAGGATCCATGTTTTTTTCAACATTCTGAAAAACTTTTCTCGCTTCTTCGGTTTCATCATTCCATGTATATATTCGTCCCAAAAAAACAGCGATATCTGTATATTCCGGAGATTGATCTAAAGCTTGTAATGCAAGTTTCTTGGCAGTTGCATAATCTTTTTCTTCGAAAGCTTTGTAACGCGCTTCTTGAAATAAATCATCCGAACTTTTCAATTCTTGACTATACGAAAATAAAGGTAAAAAGGTAAGAGTAAAGAGTGTCTTTCTTAGAAATGATTTTTGAATCATGTGATAAAAACGTACTTTATTATGAGGATAAAGATATAATTATTTAGAGCATAAAAAAAGCTCAAGAAAATAAATTCTTGAGCTTTGTTGTACCTCAGGCGGGACTTGAACCCGCACGTCCTAATGGACACAGGATTTTAAGTCCTGCGTGTCTACCAATTCCACCACCAAGGCATCCACTTCTAAGAAAGAAGTTAGAGCGGGAAACGGGACTCGAACCCGCAACATTCAGCTTGGAAGGCTGACGCTCTACCAATTGAGCTATTCCCGCGTGTAAATTGTAAAAATCAAATTAAAAAGTACCTCAGGCGGGACTTGAACCCGCACGTCCTAATGGACACAGGATTTTAAGTCCTGCGTGTCTACCAATTCCACCACCAAGGCAAAATTTGATTTTTATGAATTTTTATATTTCAAAGAGCGGGAAACGGGGCTCGAACCCGCGACCTCAACCTTGGCAAGGTTGCGCTCTACCAGCTGAGCTATTCTCGCGATTGGAGTGCAAATATATAAAATCAATTTCTAATAATCCAAATCAAATTTGAATAAAATTTTAAAAATATATTTGCACTTATTTTAATTAGTTGATAGGCATTAACATATCAGCTACTTCTTTTATTTTATCTTTCATCTTTTTACGATGAACGATCATATCAACGAAGCCTTTTTCTAATAAAAATTCAGAAGTTTGGAATCCTTCTGGTAAATCTCTACCAATAGTTTCTTTGATAACACGTGGTCCAGCGAATCCAATTAATGCTCCTGGCTCTGCCATGATAACGTCACCAATTGATCCGAAAGATGCTGTAATTCCTCCAAAAGATGGATTTGTTAAGATTGTAATATAAGGAATGTTGTTATCTGCTAATTGAATTAATTTAGCTTCTACTTTAGCTAATTGCATCAACGAAATTGCAGCTTCCATCATACGTGCACCACCAGATTGTGTAATAATTACGAATGGAGTTTTGTTTTTGATAGAATAATCAATTGCACGTGCAATTTTTTCTCCCATTACAGATCCTAAAGAACCTCCAATAAATTTGAAGTCCATACAAGAAATTGTAATGTCACGTCCATGAATTTTTCCAGTCGCATTGCGAATAGAATCTGTCATTCCCGTTTTCTTTTTAATCTCTTTTAAACGATCTTTATAAGGTTTTGTATCTGTCCAATTTAATGGGTCTTTACTTTCTACTTTTGTATCTAATTCTGTGAATTTACTATCATCAAATAAGATATCGAAGTATTCTTGAGAACCAATTTGTACGTGATGATCATCCTCTGGACTTACATACGCATTTGCTTTTAGTTCTTCAGTTTCAATAATTTTTCCTGATGGTGTTTTGTACCATAAGCCTTTTTTAACGTCTTTTTTAGACTCTGTAGGCGTTGTAATATTTTTCTTGCTTCTAATAAACCAAGGCATATTCTCTGTTTTTATTTGGGTAAGAATAATCTTAATGAAAAGATTATCCTAAAGTATTAACATTATTTAAATCGTGGAAAGCTTGGATTAATCTATCTTTGAAAGTAGCTTCTCCAGCTCTTAACCACACGCGTGGATCATAATATTTTTTGTTAGGAGATTCTGGACCTTCTGGGTTTCCAATTTGTCCTTGTAAATAAGCTGCATTTTCGTCAAAATATTTACGAATTCCTTCCATAAATGCATATTGTAAATCTGTATCAATATTCATTTTGATAACTCCGTAGCTAATAGCTTCTCTAATTTCTTCTAACGTAGAACCAGAACCTCCGTGGAATACGAAGTTTACAGCGTTGTCTACACCATACTTTTCGTTGATGTATTTTTGAGAGTTATCTAAAATTTTTGGAGTCAATACAACATTTCCTGGTTTGTAAACACCGTGTACATTACCAAATGCTGCTGCAATCCAGAAATTATCAGAAATAGATTTTAAGTTTTCGTAAACGTAAGCAACTTCTTCTGGTTGAGTGTATAATAAAGAATTGTCAACATTAGAATTGTCAACACCATCTTCTTCTCCACCTGTAATACCTAATTCCATCTCCAAAGTCATTCCAACTTTAGACATTCTTTCTAAGTATCTTTTGCACGTTTCTACGTTTTCTTCTAAAGGCTCTTCAGATAAATCTAACATGTGAGAACTAAATAAAGTCTTTCCGAATTTATTAAAATGTTCTTCGTTAGCGTCCATAATTCCATCAATCCAAGGCAATAATTTTTTTGCACAGTGGTCTGTATGTAAAATTACAGTAGCTCCGTAAGACTCAGCTAAAGTGTGAATATGTTTTGCTCCCGCAATAGCACCTTTGATAGCAGAAAGTTGATTTTCTCCTTTTAATCCTTTTCCGGCATTAAAAGCAGCACCTCCGTTAGAAAATTGAATAATAACTGGAGAGTTTACTTCAACTGCAGCTTCCATTGCAGCGTTAATAGTATCTGAACCGATGACATTACACGCTGGTAAAGCGTATTGATTTGCTTTTGCATCATTGATAATGTCTTGAACTAATGAACCGGTAGCAACACCGGCAGGAAATTTTCTGCTCATTATGTTAGTATTTTGTGAAACAAATATAGATGTTTTTTTAGAAAGGATAATTAATTCCGAAGTGGATTCTTGGTTTAAGCAAATTAAAATTGTCAAATTGCCAGCGATCACCTAATTCATAAGAAGGGTCATAAATTTTGTAACCCAAATCAAATCTTACAATTGCAAACGTACCAATGTGATAACGGAAACCTAATCCAGAACCAATTCCGAATTCTTTGTAAAAATCTTTGAACTTAAATAATGTTTCTGGACGATTTTTATTAACACCCCAAATATTACCAGCATCAAGAAAATATGCACCTTCCAAACTTCCAAAAAGATTGAAGCGATATTCAGCATTGAATAATAATTTCATGCTTTCAAATTCTAAACTTTGATTTTTAGAATCGATACGTGGTTTACTTCCAGGACCTAAAGTTAACGGTGCCCAACCACGAACATCATTTGCTCCTCCAGCCGAATAACTTCTTACGAAGGGTGCAACATCTGAGTTTCCATATGGTTGAATGATTCCGAATAAGAAACGTCCCGCTACGCTAGAATTTGAATTTAATTTGAATTTTCGTCTAACATCCACATCAAATTTTACGAATTGAGAATAAGGAATTCCAAAGATCAAACCTGCTTGATTTCCGTCTCGATCAGGTTCAGCTTTATTAAAGCCAAAAGCTTTGTCTAAACCTCTTAATACATTTCCGGCTAATTCAATTCTCGCTTGAATAAACCAAGGATTACTTTTTGGTCGAAATGAATTTTCTTGATTAAATGTAAATTGATAGATAAAAGAGTTGATTAATACATTTTGGGAAATATTAGCTTTTCTATATAACATATTCTCAAAATCAACATACAACTTTGCGTTTTCTCCAGTTAATGAACTTTGGAATCCTTTGTCAGCCTCGATTGCATCTGTTAATTCATCGTCCGTTAGATAAATTGGTGCATTAGGATTGTATGCGTAGTATAAATCTTTTACTTCGTTTTTTGTATTATTATCTTTTGTAAACACTTCATAATAGCGATCTTTTTTTCGATTACTAATAAATTCTGTGTTAAACAAAGAAACTTTGTGTTGAAACTCCGAACTCGAAATATCCATATCAAAACCAAAACCATAAGTCGTTTTGTCTAAACCTACATTTTTCTGCGTACTTGCATTCATTCGAATAGCAGATTCGGCAGTAAAACGTTTTGGTAAAATATTATCAAGATTAATTGGTGTTAATAAATAAGGAAATTTCAACTTTGTTTCGATAGCGATTTCGTAAGCATTTAAGAATGCTTTATTCATTGAGAAATCTTTGTTGACAGAACCTAAAGTTCCTTTCAAAGTTGTTTCTAAATTTTCTCCTCCTCCAAATAGATTTCTCGAAGTTAAAGTCATTCCGGGAGAAATTGCAAAGTTCATATAGCGAGAAGCATAACTTTCGACAAAGAGATTCAAGTCATATTTCTTTTTTGGTGTAAAGAAAACGTCTACATTTAGGATAGAATCTTGTTTATTAATTCTGAATCCATGTAAGTTAATGTTTTCTTTCTTGAAAATATTACGTTTTGTCTGAATTTCTTGTCGTTGACGATATAGTTGACCCGGACGAATTACAAATGCATCTGTAAAATATTTTGGTCGATATTCTGGCTCTTTTGTATATAAAACGTTATAATCTTTATATTCTTCTTTGATTAATTTACTTTCATCATCAACAAAACTGCGAGAATCTGCATAAATATTTATCTTCCCAAAACGGTATTGCGTAAAAGGTGTAATACTATCCGTTTTCAAAGAATCTTGAATATATTTATCAATAAACATCGTTACATCAAGGCGTTTGTTACTTTTTAATGTATCCGCTTCAAAATATAAATCTTCGCCCGAATCATTAAAATCATAGTAACCTCTATTCTTTAACAAATCGATGATACGATCGCGTTCTTCCTCAAATTTGTCAAAATTATATTGATCTCCAGCATGCAAAACAGTTTGTTTTCCAAGAGGAGAATTAAGATATTCTTCTATTTTTTGATCAGATATTTTTTGATCATATGTTTCGATATATGAAGGTTCACCTAATTTAATATCATAAATTGTTTCTGCTTTTTTTGCAACAGAATCTTTATCATAGGAAACTGCTACTTTCGAATCGAAATAACCTTTATCATGAAATAATCGATTTAAGTTCTTTGCCGAAAATTCTGATTGTTGTTCATCCAACAAAACTGGCGCTTCACCTTGACTATAATAAAGACGTTCTTTCCATAAACTGTGTCCAACATATTCGCTCAGGTTATTCTTCGTTAGTAAACTATCCAATAATTTCTGGTTACGAACCGAAGCATCTTGTCGATAATATTCCTGAAAAGTTTCATCAAATTTCGTAGGAGACCAATTGTAAACCCATTGCCAAAGAGGGAAAAAACCAAGAAACTTACCAGCTGGCTTTTGTTTTACATAATCACTTAAGTCTTTGTTGATTATAGTTTTTTTCTTCTTAATATCGGGATCTTCTTTATCGTATATAAATTTGTTCTTTACAAACAAATATTCTCCTTCAGGTACTTTTTTAGTTGTACTACAGCTATAAAAAAGTAAACCTAAACAAGAGATAAGTGTTATATTTGTTGTAATTTTTTTTTGCATAAATATGTTATCAAATAACGTTATTAAGATAATAACTTCTCTGGGTTCTAAAAAATATAGACAAAAATATAATTTGTTTGTCGTAGAAGGTGTTAAAAATATTGGGGAAGTTATAAAAAGTTCTATAAATATTAAAGAATTATTTATAACTGAAGACTTTTGGCCAGAAGCTACACATATCAAAAAGACTTTTATTGAAGAAAAAGACTTGAAAAAGATCAGTTTCTTAACTACTCCGAATGTAGGTTTAGCACTTTGTGAATTACCTAATTATAACGAAAACATCAAGTTGAATGGTTTAAGTATTGCTTTGGATGATATTCGAGATCCAGGTAATTTAGGAACAATTATCCGCTTGGCTGATTGGTTTGGTGTAGAGGATATTTTGTGTACCAAAGAATCTGTTGATATGTACAACCCAAAAGTTGTGATGTCGACAATGGGCTCTTTTACACGAGTGAAAGTTCATTATATCGATTTGGAGAAATACTTGTCTGACTATAAAGGAAACATTTTCGGGACTTTTATGGAAGGAGAATCTATTTATGAACAAACACTTCCACAAGAAGGTATCTTGGTAATGGGGAACGAAGCGAATGGAATTTCTCCAGAAATCGAGAAGTTAACGACAAATAAACTAAGTATTCCGTTCTTTGGGAAAAATGGTTCTACCGAAAGTCTCAACGTAGCTGTTGCAACAAGTGTCATCTTAGGCGAGTTTAAGTCTCAACTTTCGCACAAATCATAAAAAAAACTTAATGTTTCTAAACGGGTTATTATTCCACAAATAAATATATACTTTAGTGCGAACAAACAAATAGATTAAGAAAAAACACATGAAATATGTAGCGGTTGTTCTTGCTTCTGCCATGCTTTTTATGGGAAGTTGTAGCAAGAAAAACGAACAAAAAGAAGAACTTAGAAAGAAGGATCCACATGCTTTGCGCTTTGATTCGTTGGATTGGAAGGCAGATTTCAAGCCAATGCACTACACACAAGCAGAACTTAATGATTACAGAAATAAACTAAACACTTATTACAAAGACTTTTGGGTTGACGGAAAAGTGAGCGGAGGTTTGTTGGTTGTGAAGAATGGGCAAGTACTTTTAGAGCAATATCAAGGGATGGCAGACGAAAGACATAAGCGTCCAATCACTGCAGAAACACCTATTCACATCGCATCTATCTCGAAAGTTTTTACCTCAATGGCGGTTCTTAAGCTTGTAGAAAAAGGTAAAATCAAATTAGATCAAAAAGTAAATACAATATTAGAAGGTTTTCCTTACGATGATATCACGGTTCGTAATTTGCTAAATCACCGCAGTGGTTTGCCAAATTATGCCAACGTTTTGTGGAATAACAAGAAGGTAATGATGGATCGCGAGAAACCAATTTCTAATCAAGATGTGTTAGATATCTTTAGAGAATTTGACGTTAAACAAATTCGTCCCGCAGACAAAGGGTTTTATTACTCGAACACCAACTTCGCTTTCCTTGCTTTAGTAATCGAAAAGATTATGAAAATATCTTATCCGAAAGCAATGAAATACATGGTTTTTGACCCTCTTGAGATGAATAACACCTTTGTTTTTGAGTATGATCGCGATAAAGATACAGTAGCTCGTTCTTACAAATACAATGGTTACGAGTGGGCTTGGGATGATTTTGACCGCACGTATGGAGACAAAAATATCTACTCAACGCCAAGAGATCTGTATAAGTTAGATGTTGCCATGTATTCAGACGATTTCTTACCGAAGAAGATCAAGAAAGAAGCTTTCAAAGGATATAGTTACGAGCAGAAAGGTTTCAAAAATTATGGGCTTGGAATGCGCTTGTTAGAATATGACAATGGTAAAAAATTATTGTATCACAATGGTTGGTGGCACGGGAATAACACAGTTTTTGTACACGATGTTAACAATCAATTTACGGTAATTGCATTAGGAAACAAGCAGAATAAGAATATATATAGTGCATTTAAATTGGCTGGACTTACAGGAACTTATCTGCTAAAAGCACCAAATAAAGATTCGATGAGATTGCATCAAAAACCAATTGTACCAAAAACAACAGCAAAACTTTCGACCAAAGTTTCAAGATAATAGCAAGGCTTTCTTATATAAGAAAGCCTTTTTTATTTTTATGATATAATGTATTTTATTGATAATCAATAGTTTTATTTTGTTAATTAAATATAAAGTATTAACTTAGAGATAATTAACTATTAATATGTAAATACTTTTAATTATGGCTGTAAAATACAACGTTATTCAGAAGGCTTACCCAGGAGATCCTATGGCGCCTAAAAAGTTCTACGCAAATTCTATTGCAGATGGTGAAGTATCACTTCGAAATTTGAGTAAAGAAATTGCGCAAACCTCATCTGTTAGTGAGAGTGATGTGTATGCAACATTGATTGATTTGGCTAAAATGTTATCGAAACATTTGTCTGATGGAAAGATTGTTCGCTTAGGAGATTTTGGTTCTTTTCAAATAAGTATTAGTAGCGAAGGAATGGATGCAATGAACAAAGTAAATTCTGCTTCTATAAAAAGTGCTAAAATACTTTTTAGACCTGGTCTCGATTTACGAGATACTTTAGCTACTTTAAAGTATGAGAAAAAGAAATAGTTGAGATAATTTTTCTAATTTCTAATTGAAGTAAATAAAAAACGTCAAGTGGTTTTCATTAAAATCACTTGACGTTTTGTTTAAAACCTCCTTAGGTTTTATATAAAAGGTAGGGAGATTTTTATTTGTATGTCAAGCTGAATTCATTTCAGCTTCGCATACTTTTTATAAATACTTCTAAAAAAACTTTATATTATTAAGGATGTGTTTCTGAAATAAGTTCAGAATGACTCTGTATGTTTATTTAATAATCATCTTAAAAAATAAGCTTCTTACTGCTTAATATCCATAATATCTCGCAATACATTCCCAAAGATATTAAACCCAAGAACCAATAACATAATAGCTAATCCCGGTAGAATTGCCAAATGTTGTTTCCCTAAAATAATATGATTATAATGTTCTTTTATGATATTTCCCCAAGACGGAGTAGGAGGTTGTGCGCCAATTCCAAGAAAACTAAGACCGCTTTCTACTAAAATTGCCGAAGCAAAATTGGCAGCAGATATAACGATAATAGGTGCAACAACGTTAGGTAATATTTGGTTGAAGATAATTCTTGTGTCCGAAAATCCTAAAGCTTTTGCTGCTTCTACAAATTCTTTTTCTCTGTATGATAGGAATTGTCCGCGAACTACACGTGCAACTTCTACCCACATCGTTAGTCCAACTGCGATAAATATCTGCCAAAATCCTTTTCCAATAGCTAAGGTAATTGCAATAACCAATAGTAATGTTGGGATAGACCACACAACGTTTATCAACCACATTATAATGTTATCTGTTCGTCCCTTGTAATAACCTGCAAGAGCGCCCAAGGAAATTCCGACAACTAATGAAATGAAAACAGCGATAAACCCGATAAGAAAAGAAATTCTTGTCCCGATGATTAATCTAGAATAAAAGTCTCTTCCGTAAGAATCTGTTCCAAGTAAATAGGTTTTTGTATAGATAAAATCCTTCTCTATATCTTGCGTTTTGATGTTATGCTTTGTCCAAGTTAACAAATCTATCTTTATTGCTTCACCACTTAGTCCGTTCCCTATATATGGAATATAAGTAATGCTTTGTCCATCTCTTTTGTAAGATGTAATACTTATTTGTTCGGTATCGATTTCTTTCCCGAATATAAAATCAGAAAAGTTCGTTTTTCCTGAATAATTAGGTAAAGGGATTTCGATTGTTTTTTGCTGATAACCTATAGGTGAATATGCAATGGTTAGGTCCTGTCTGTTTGCATTTTCCGTTTTGTCGGACGCAAAGACATAAGCAAAAATAGAAATGATTGCAGCTAATACTATTACACTAAAAGAAAGAACACCAAGGGTGTTCTTTCTTAATTTATTGAATATGATTTGAGAAAATGAACCGTTTTCTTGTTCCATTATTTAATGTCTCTTAAAACGTTAACAGCTTCGTTTAAATAAAAGTCTTTTTGCATTCCTTTGAACCAATTGTTACGTTTAGCTTTTAGAACAGTATCTGTTTTAGTAGTTGCCAAATCGTTTTGATTCATTGTAAATTTGAAATTGTTTTTATACTTGTCTAAAGCTTCGAATTTCTTGATTTTATCTTCGCGTGTTTTACGGTACGTTTTGTAGTCTTCTAAGTTCAAAGGAATCTCTTTTACATCTTCCATTGATTTGATGAACTTGAAACTTTCGTTCATTAATGCTAAGTGAGCATTGTTTGCCAAACGAGTTTTACTGTTCGCTTTAATCTTCGCTAAATCGAAAGCAGAAGGCCATTTTGCAATAACCAATGGTTTGATTTGATCCCAATTCAAGGCTTCTGGACGAGAAGCTTCGCTGATATCTTCGTAAGTGAATTGATCAACTAATGCAATGTCCGATTGAACTCCTTTCAATTGTGTAGACCCTCCGTTTACTCGGTAAAATTTTTGTATTGTTAACTTAATAGCTCCTAATTCATCACTTCCCGACTGACGGTCTAAAGGCAAGATTGTTTGTACAGTACCTTTACCAAAGGTTTGCGGAGAACCCACGATAACAGCGCGACCATAGTCTTGCATTGCTGCAGCAAAAATCTCTGACGCAGATGCAGAAAGCTCGTTAACCATTACTACTAAAGGTCCGTCGTATGCGATAGAATTATCTTTGTCTTCGTGAATTTTAAGCATTCCGTCCGAACGTCTCACCTGAACAATTGGTCCTTGATTGATGAATAATCCAGAGATTTTAACTACCTCTTCAAGAGAACCTCCTCCATTATTTCTAACATCGAAAACAAGACCTTTGATGTTTTCTTTCTTCAAGATTTCAATTTCTTTCTTGATATCATCCGAAGGATAACGTCCGCCTTCTTTTCCCATCGGCGTGTAGAACTCAGGTAAATAGATGATTCCGTATTTATCTCCTTTCTCGTCCGTAATAACAGATGAGCGAGCAAATACTTCCTCTGATTCAATTACTTCACGAATCAAAGAGATTGTTTGCTGAGAACCGTCTTTTTTCTGAATAGTCAAAACAACTTCTGTTCCTTTCTTCCCTTTAATCAAGCGAATAGCATCGCTCAAAATCATTCCAACGATGTTTTTAGCTTCACCATTTTTCCCTTGTGCAACTTTAATGATCTTGTCTCCAACTTCTAATTTATTACTCTTCCAAGCTGGTCCGCCTACAATTAATTCAGCAATTGTAGCGTAACCTCTTTTGTCTTGTATTTTGGCTCCAATTCCTTCCATTTGTCCAGACATTTCGAATTCGAAATCCTCTTTACTTGTTGGAGAGAAGTATGTTGTGTGCGGATCGTATTGTTCTGTGAACGAGTTCATGTAAATAGAAAAATAGTTCTCGCGTTTTGTTTGTTTTATACGACGGAAATAGTCAGAAATCAAGTCTTTAACTTCTTCACGCGCCATCTTTTCTACTTCTGCAAAAGGCGTATCTTTTGTGATTTTCTTTTTCTCATCTGCCAAAGGATCTTTTATAGGTTTTATAGAAGAAGAGTTGTCTAATGTATCTTTCTTTTGACCTTTTAATTCGTCTTGCATTGAAATGATTTCTAACATCACGTTATATTTCAAATATTTGCGCCACAAATCTTTTGATTCGTTCTTATCTTTCGCGAATTTTGATGTTTTATAATCGATGTTGAAATTCTCTTTTTGATTAAAATCAAAAGGTTTTGACAAGGCATCCATCGAATATTTTTCAGCTTCAGCAATACGTTTGTAGATTGTATCGACAGTAGAATTGTAGAAACCTAAGTTTTCTGATTTGTAATAATCATCTAAATTGTGATAATCTTTTTTGAATAGATCATAATCAGATTGCAATAAAAAACGTTTGCTTGGATCAATGTATTCTAAATATTTATTGAAAACATTTTCCGAAAATTTATCATCTACAGTAGCAGGTTTGTAATGTAGGTAAGTTAGGGTGTTTCGTGTATTTTTTACGATTAACTTTTCTCTTTCTTCATCTGTGTCTAGCATGGGTTTGCAAAAGCAAAAAGCAAGCAAACTCATTGATAAAAACGATAGTAATACATACGTTTTTTTAATTAACATATTGCGTTGGTATTATATAAATTAATAATTTAAGACTCCTTCAAATATAAAACAAAAAAGAAATTAGAAGGAAGTTTTTTACATTTGTAAAAATGATGAATAAAAGTAAGAATAAAATATGGAAAGACCGCTAATTTTAGTTACAAATGATGATGGAGTAACTGCGCCTGGAATAAGAGCGTTGATAGAGATTGCAAAAGGATTTGGAGAAGTTTATGTTGTTGCGCCAGATAGTCCGCAAAGTGGAATGGGGCATGCGGTGACAATAAATTCGACATTGTTTTGTGATGAAATAGAAGTTGATCAAGATGTAAAAGAGTATGCGTGTTCTGGAACGCCAGTGGATTGTGTGAAATTGGCTGTTTCGCAAATTTTACCTCGTAAACCAGATTTGTGTATTTCGGGAATTAATCACGGATCGAATTCGTCGGTGAATGTGATTTATTCGGGAACAATGTCTGCAGCTGTAGAAGCTGGAATAGAAGGGATTCCTGCGATTGGTTTTTCGTTGTGTGATTTTGCTTATAATGCAGATTTTAAAGCTGGAGAAGATTTTATTAAAACAATTATTGATCAAGTTTTAAAACATAAATTACCAAAAGGTGTCGTGTTGAACGTTAATATTCCGAAGTTGAAAGGACATGAAATAAAAGGAATAAAAGTTTGTCGCCAAGCTGATGCTAAATGGGAAGAAAAATTTGATAAACGTGAAGATCCACGTGGAAGAACGTATTATTGGATGAGTGGAGAATTTAAAAATCTTGATAAAGGTGAAGATACGGATGAACGTGCTTTAGAGGAGGGTTATGTTTCTGTTGTACCAGTTCGTTATGATTTGACAGCCCATCATTTTTTACCAGATTTAAGAAATTGGGATTTGTTCTAAGTTCGTTAAATCTACATTCAGAATTATAAAGCATAAGAAAGGACTTCAATTGAAGTCCTTTCTTTTTAAAATATTGAAATAATTATTTTACTAATTTTTTCTCAGCGTCACGATAGAAATTTTCTTTTTGATCGTTTCCTAAAGTTTTGTAAGCTTGAATTAAGTTACGAATAACTTGACGATTTTCTGGTTGAATTTCGTACATTTTTTCAAGATAAGGAGCTGCTTCTGTAAACAAAGCTTTGCGTTTTACTTCGTTTGCATTGTAAATTTCTTTCTCTTTTTTAGATGTTCCTAAATTGTTGTTCATTGTTTCAACAATTTCTTTGTCTGGTTGTAAAATAGCTAAAACTAAATTGTTGTAAGACTCGAAATGTTTAGGATTTAATTCAATCGCTTTTTTGAACAAGTTTTTAGATTCTTCTGCTTTAGAAGCGTCATCTAAATATAAAACTCCTAAGTTGTAATAATTTTGTGCATCGTTTGGATTAATTTTAATCGCTTCTTCGATGCGTTTTATCATTTTATCAGAGTTTCCAGAAACTTGGTAAATTCCAGTTGCGATATTGTTGATATCAGCATCTTTTGGATATTTTGTAGTTGCTTCTTCTACGATAGCATCGTATTTTTTCGCATTGTACAATCCATTAAGTGCTAAAACATACATATCACGGTTGTAATCTTTTGTTTGATTAGCTGATTTCCCAGTGAATCCTTTTGCTGCTAATTCTTTCAAAATCGTTAACGATTTGTCATAATCAGCTGCGTTGTAAAAACAGATTGCTGCTTGATATTTGTAGATATCTTCTTTTGTACCTAAAGCTTCAACTAAGTTGAAAACATTTAAGAATTTTGTTCCAGCTTCAGCAAATTGTTTTGCGTCCATTGCTTTGTTTGCAGCGTCTAATTCTTTGTTTGCTAAATTAGAAACTTCAGATTGCAACAAAAAACCATATTTTGGTTGTAAAGCAACTTCTTTTGCTTTTGCGTAATTACCACCAGCTGTAGCTTTATCTAAATCGGCTTGAGAATAGTAAAATTCGTCTTTTTTAGAGTCTTTATTTTTGACTTGCCAAACTTTACCGTTTTCGTATTTAGATAATTTTGCTAAATCTTGACTTGCTTTTGTAACATCACCTTTTGCTAAGTTTTCTTTTGCTGATTTATTGTATTTTTCAGCTAAAACGGTAGGTTCTGTTGTTAATTCTTCTGTATTAGTTTGAGCAAATGACGTTGACATTGCTAAAACTAAACCTAAACTAAATAATAATTTTTTCATTGATTATTCATTATTTGGATCCTCGACAGTAGTTTCTTCTGTCTGAGTTTCGTTGTTTTCGTCTGTGTTTTCTATAACAATTGGATTTCCCTCTTCATCAAGTTCTACTTCGTCTTCCAATTCTTCTTCAACTTGTACTTTTGCAATTGCTGCGATTTCGTCGTTCTTTTTCAAGTTAATCAATCGAACACCTTGTGTTGCACGACCCATTACACGAATTTCATCTAAACCAGTTCTAATAGCAACTCCAGATTTATTAATGATCATTAAATCATCTTCGTCTGTAACGGCTTCAATCGCGATTAATTTTCCAGTTTTATCAGTAATATTAAGTGTTGTTACACCTTTACCTCCACGATTTGTTTCACGATAATCTTCGATAGAAGAACGTTTTCCGTAACCTTGTTCAGAAACAACTAATACAGTTTCTTTTTCTACATCAGTAACAACAATCATCCCAATAACCTCATTATCTGGTTGATCTCCTAAATTGATACCACGAACTCCAGAAGCAGTACGACCCATTGGACGAACTTTCTCGTCTTCGAAACGAATAGCTTTACCATATTTAGAAGCGATCATAATTTGAGATTTACCATCTGTTAATAAAGCTTCTAATAATGTATCACCTTCGCGAACTGTAATTGCGTTGATACCGTTAACACGTGGACGAGAATAAGCTTCTAAAGATGTTTTCTTGATGATACCATTTTTAGTTACCATAATTACGTAATTATTATTTACGTATTCTTCGTTCATTAAATCGTGTGTAAGGATATATGCTTTTACTTTATCATCTGGCTCGATGTTAATCAAATTCTGAATTGCACGACCTTTTGATGTTTTAGAACCTTCTGGAATTTCGTACACACGCATCCAATAACATTTTCCTTTTTCTGTAAAGAATAACATGTATTGGTGGTTAGATGCCGAAACCATATATTCTAAGAAATCTTCGTCACGTGTTGTAGCGGCTCTATTACCAACTCCTCCACGAGATTGTTTACGATATTCAGAAAGTGGTGTACGTTTGATGTAACCCATGTGAGAAATCGTTAAAACAACTTGCTCATCAGGAATTAAATCTTCGATATTTAAGTCTCCACCTGCGTAATCGATATCTGTACGACGTTCGTCACCATATTTTTTACGAATTTCTAATAACTCATCTTTGATAATTTGCATACGTAAATCTTCGTTTGCTAAAATATCTTTCAAATGGTTAATCATTTTCATGATTTCTTCGTACTCTTCACGAATTTTATCAATCTCAAGACCAGTTAATGTACGTAAACGTAAATCTAAGATTGCACGTGCTTGAATTTCTGATAACTCGAAAGCTTCCATTAACCCTGTGCGCGCTTCGTCTGGTGTTGCAGATTCGCGAATGATTTTAATTGCACGATCAAGATCATCTTGTGTTCCGATTACTTTCATGTAACCTTCTAAGATATGAGCTCTTTCTTGTGCTTTTCTCAATTCGTATTCCGTACGACGAACAATCACTTCGTGACGGTGTTCTACGAAATGATAAATCATGTCTTTCAAATTTAATTGCTCTGGTCTACCTTTTACCAACGCAATATTATTTACACTGAAAGATGATTGTAATTGAGTAAATTTATATAGTTTATTTAAAACGACGTTAGGAACCGCATCCATTTTAAGGACATAAACGATACGCATACCTTTACGGTCAGATTCGTCACGAATCTCAGAAATACCATCTAATTTACCATCTTTTACCAACTCAGCAGTTTTTGCAATCATATCTGCCTTGTTAACTTGGTAAGGAATTTCTGTAGCGATAATACAATCGCGACCATGTACTTCTTCGAAATTAGTTTTTGCACGTAAAACAACACGTCCACGTCCAGTTTCGAAAGCTTGTTTTACACCATCATAGCCATAGATAGTACCTCCTGTTGGGAAGTCTGGCGCTTTGATGTATTGTGTTAATTCGTCAATTGTAATCTCACGATTGTCGATGTATGCAATTGTTCCGTCAATAACTTCTGTTAAGTTATGTGGCGCCATATTTGTTGCCATACCAACCGCAATACCAGATGCACCATTTACTAATAAGTTTGGAACACGAGTAGGTAATACAGTAGGTTCTTGGATAGTATCGTCAAAGTTTAGTTGAAAGTCAACTGTCTCTTTATCTAAATCAGCTAATAATTCGTCTGAAATTTTTTGAAGTCTTGCTTCAGTATAACGCATTGCAGCAGGTGGATCACCATCTACAGAACCGTAGTTACCTTGTCCGTCAACTAATAAGTAACGCAAAGACCAAGGTTGCGCCATACGTACCATTGTGTCGTAAACAGAACTGTCGCCGTGTGGGTGAAATTTACCTAAAACTTCCCCTACAATACGTGCCGACTTTTTGTAAGAACGATTAGAAAAAACACCTAATTCATACATTCCGAATAATACTCTACGGTGTACAGGTTTTAAGCCATCACGCACATCCGGAAGCGCACGAGATACGATTACCGACATCGAATAATCGATGTAAGCGGATTTCATTTCATCCTCAATGTTAATTGGGATTAGTCTTTCTCCTTCAGTCATATTGTTTTGTTATATAAGGTGGCTAATATACGAATTTTAAGCTAAAAAAAGATTGATAAAAACAAGATATTTGATGTTTTATGAAAGTTTTAAGGAAACTTTTCTAATCCTTCTAAAAATAGCTTTGTTTTATCCTCGTAAATGATATTGTTGATAAGTTTTAATTGTTATTGTTTTAATTTTCTCTTGCTTAACAAAAAAATGTTTTTATATTTGCACTTCGAAAATTACAAAGTGTAGAACGGAACGCGGTTTACTATTAATTCAGCTTTTTTGTAATTTTCTATCAATTTGATTTTTGAATTAATAATAATAACTGTATATTTGCAACCCATTCGAGTAATGGATTAGAAACTTAGTAAAGATGAGTAAAAGAACATTTCAACCAAGTAACAGAAAAAAAAGAAACAAACACGGATTCCGTGAGCGTATGGCTTCTAAAAACGGGCGCAAAGTATTAGCTGCTCGTAGAAAGAAAGGAAGAAAAGCATTAACTGTTAGTGAAGTAAGAGCTAAAAGATAATCGCTACAATTCATAAAAAATAAGCTTGAAGGTCGTTCTTTCAAGCTTTTTTTTTTACATTTGTTTTAAAGACTGTAGAAAAGTATGGAAGCTAAAAATGTAATTGAGTTAAGTCAATCATCTATATATCAAAGAAATCATTTAGTATTATCTGACGTTAATTTTACACTTAATGAAGGAGAATTTGTCTACCTTATTGGAAAAACAGGAAGTGGAAAAAGTAGTTTGTTGAAAGTGCTTTATGGTGATTTACCACTTCAATCGGGACAAGGTTCTGTGGTTGGAATGGATTTGAAATCATTGAAAACAAGTAAAATTCCTGATCTTAGAAGACATTTAGGAATCGTTTTCCAAGATTTCCAATTATTAACAGATCGTACAGTTGAGCAAAATTTAACGTTCGTTTTGAAAGCAACAGGTTGGAAAGATAAGGCTACAATCGATAAACGTATTGATGAGGTTTTAGATTCGGTAGGGATGTTGTCAAAAAAGAAAATGATGCCTTTCCGTCTTTCTGGAGGAGAACAACAGCGTGTTTCTATTGCTCGTGCTTTATTAAATCATCCTGAATTAATTTTAGCAGATGAGCCTACAGGAAACCTAGATCCAGAAACGTCAAATGATATTATGGATTTATTGTTGTCGGTATCGAAAGATAATAATTGTGCAGTTTTGATGGCTACACACGATTATGAAATTATTCGTCGCTATCCTGCGCGTAAAGTGCGTTGTGAAGACGGAAGATTATTTGAAGTTGCGGAAGCGATATCAGAATAAGATAAATTACACAATATAATTTTGAAGAAAGAGTTTACTTAGTTGTAGACTCTTTTTTTTGTTAAATAATTAACTGACTAATGTATCAAGGTAATAAACTTCATTTTATAAGTATGGATGTTCCATTTCCTCCCAATTATGGAGGCGTTATAGATGTTTTTTTTAAATTGAAAGCATTTCATCAACTTGGGATTGAAATTCATTTACATTTGTTTGGGTTTAACGAAACAGAAAGAGATGTTTTAAGGAAATATGCTAAAGAAGTTTATTTTTATCCAATACATCAGATGCCTTATTATATTTTTCAGAAATATCCTATTTCAGTAAAATCGAGGGATAGCAAATTATTGTATGAACGAATTAAATCGTTGAAAGCACCTATATTTTTTGAAAGTCTAAAAACAACATTTATTTTGAATAAATATAACCTTGAAGGTTATTCTAAATATTTGCGATTACATAATATTGAACAAAATTATTTTTTTGGATTAGCTGAAAGCGAGAAGAATCTGGTAAAAAAAGCATTGTTTTATATTGAGGCAAAAAAATATATTCAATACGAAAATATCATCCATCAGTTTGATGAAGTTTTTACACTCTCTAAATTTGAACAAAATTATATTCAAGAAAAATATAATAAAGGAAAATTTGTGCCTGTTTTTCATGGAAATGAAACTTTTCAATCACTAAGTGAAAAAGGAGAATTTGCTTTATATCATGGTGATTTGAGAGCTTCGGACAATTGTAAAGTAGTCGATTTTTTGATAGAAGTGTTTAAAGGAATTGATTATCCTTTCGTTATTGCTTCAGGTTCTAGAGAGAATTGGGTAAAAGAAAAAATTAAAAATTATCCTCGTATACAATTTGTTAAATTGAAAGATTTTGATCATTTGAAAAATCTTTTCGAAAAAGCACATCTCAATATAGCGTGGTCTTTTCAGGAATCTGGGACAAAGCTAAAAGTAATAAATGCATTATTCAATAGTCGTTTTTCGATAATTAATGAAAATGTAATAGATGATGAGAAAATTAGTGAACTTTGTGTTCAAGTTTCGAATAAATCAGAGCTGATAAAAGCTATTAATCATTTAAAAAATCAACCTTTTTTAGGGGCAAAAGAATATATTGATACGCTTGAATATTATTTGAATGATAAATTGAATGCCGAAATTATTTTGAAACAAATTTTTAATTAACTTTATGATTATGAACAGAAATCAATTCGCAGATATAATTTTACAACGATTAATCGATCAAAAGGAAAAAATAAGTCAACAATACAATAGTAGCAAAGATAAGATCGGTTATTTTTGGGTTGATGATCTATTACCAGAAGAATCAGTTTTGGAGATAAATCAAGTTTTTCCACAAGAAAAAGAAATGGTGTTGAAAAAAAGTTTGAAAGAAGATAAATATATTGCAGTTCAAATGAATCAATATCATCCTATTTTAGAGGAAATTATTTATGCTTTTCAAGATGAGAGAATCGTAAATTTGATTGCTGAGATTTGCGAAATAAAACAACCTATTCCAGATTCATCTTTGTATGCTGGAGGTTTGTCTATGATGGGAAATCGTCAATTTTTGCAGCCTCATCTGGATAATTCTCACGATGCGAAAAGAGAATTGTGGCGTGTGTTGAATTTATTGTATTATGTAACGCCAGACTGGAAAGAAGAATATGGTGGTAATTTAGAAGTTTGGCCAAATGGATTGAAAAATGATCAAATTACGATTTTTAGTAAATTCAATCGATTAGCGGTAATGGCAACGCATAATGATTCTTTGCATTCGGTTTCTCCAATAAAGTTTGAAGGTTTTAGAAAATGTGTTTCAAATTATTATTTTTCGAAAGAACCTTTAAGAGAAACAGATTCGTTTCATGTTACATCTTTTAGAGGGCGTCCTGAACAAAAAGTGTTGGATCAAGTTTTACAAGTTGATAACGCACTAAGAATGGGCGTTAGAAAAGTATTTAAAAAAGGAGTAGTGGAAAATCCACATATTTATAAAAAAGAAGAAAAGTAGATTAAATTTTAATCTACTTTTTTATTTTTTCAAAAATCTCCTTCAATTTCAATTCTTCATTTTCCCAACAAAGTTCGTTTGCAGCATTTGCAAGATTTTCTTGGTAACTTCTTTTTCCTTCGTCTAAGATTTCTTGTAGTTTTTCAGCCAAATGTTTTGGATAGTGGTTGTCAATCACTTTTCCAACTTTATACTCTTCGACTATTTTTTTTATTTCTGGTAAATTTGTTGCTAAAATTGGTACTCTAGCTTGAATAAAGTCAAATAATTTATTCGGTAGAGCGTAGCGATAGCTTAATCCTAAATCTTCTTCCATACTCATTCCTACATCAGCTAAAGGTGTTATAGTTTTTAAAGTTTTTGGGGGAATATTTCCTAAAAAATGAATGCGATTAGTTAAGTCTAAATCTTTTACCAATTGTTCGTATTCAGTTTTTTTAGGCCCTTCGCCAGCAATCCAAAATTGACAATTATCAATGTATTTGAAAGCTTTAATCATTCTGTCAATTCCTCGACTCATGTTAATTGCGCCTTGATACAATAATATTTTATCGTTTGTTGGATTTTCGGGTAAGCGAAAGAAAATTAAATCTTGTTTATCGTTAAGTTTTGTTCGGTTGGGAACATTTCTAATCACAGCCGGATTAGCACCATATTCCTTGCGAAACCAATTGGCATATCCATCACTTACTGTATAAAAATATTTGATTTTTGGAACAAGAGAACGTTCTAAAGTTTTCCAAACTTTTTTTGTTTTAGGACGATTGTGTAATGATGGTAATTCTGAATAAATTTCGTGACTATCAAAAACTAAAGGAATTTTTTTGATTTTACTAACCAAATAAAAAGGAAGTAAACTATCCAAATCATTCGCTAATAAAATAGTCTGTTTATCCGCTTTTTTAAGCAAAGTGAAAAACAATTTGTAATTGAACTCTGCATACTTTTTCATTGTTGATTGATTCTTTTGTTCTATCAAAAATGTCTTGTACGGCTTATTCAATTTCGGTCTACCGTTTATAGTCGCGCCAATCAATTCTATATCGTATCCAAATTTTAACAAAGAATGGCAAACTTTATCTAATCTTTGATCAGTTTCAATATTATTTAGTACAGCAGATAGGATTTTCAATTTTATGGTTTTTTAAGATTATTTTCCAGGTTTGAAGACGATATAATACGCCTGAACTAAAAATAAAATCGCATTTGGAATAAGGACTGGCCAAGCCTCGATCATAGCAGCATAAATTACAAAACATACACAACCAATTGCATTGATAATGCGGATAATTGTAATCTTCGAAAAAAAGAATGCTAGTACAATAAAGACTGAAGCAAGATAGCCAAAAATATCAGCTATACCAATGTTAGATAAAAAATCCATAAAACGATAAATAAGAATGATAAAGTATAGGCAAAATTATGAAAAATAAGTCGATAACTTTGTGTAAATTTGCACAATGATAGAAACTTTATCAAAGATAAAACACAAAGATTCGCCAAACTTCTTTTTACTTGCTGGTCCATGTGCCATCGAAAGTGAAGATATGGCTTTGAGAATTGCTGAAAAAGTAGTAACAATTACTGATAAATTAGAGATTCCTTATGTTTTTAAAGGATCTTTCAAAAAAGCAAATCGTTCTCGTATTGATAGTTTTACAGGAATTGGAGATGAAAAAGCATTGAAAATTATTCAAAAAGTTGGAGAAACTTTTGATGTTCCAACAACTACAGATATCCATGAACCTTTTCATGCAGAAATGGCAGCGGCTTATGTAGATGTGTTACAAATTCCTGCTTTCTTGGTTCGTCAAACCGATTTAGTGGTTGCAGCTGCACAAACTGGAAAACATGTTACGTTGAAAAAAGGTCAATTTCTTTCGCCAGAAGCGATGAAATTTCCTGTAGAAAAAGTAACAGATTCTGGTAATAATAATGTAGCAATTATCGAGCGTGGAACTATGTTAGGTTACGGAGATTTAGTGGTAGATTATCGTGGAATTCCTGTGATGCAAAATTATGCACCAGTTATTTTAGATATCACACATTCTTTACAACAACCAAATCAGGCTTCAGGTGTAACAGGAGGAAAGCCAGAATTAATCGAAACGATTGCTAAAGCTGGAATTGCTGTTGGTGCTGATGGTATTTTTATCGAAACGCATCCAGATCCTAAAAATGCAAAAAGTGACGGTGCAAACATGTTACAATTGGATTTGTTAGAAGACTTATTAACTAAATTGGTTAGAGTTCGTCAGGCAATTCTATAAAAATAATTTTTAAAGAAAATTTATTAAATAATACTTAGTCAAGTTGATTAAGTATTTTTAATTTTTTTAGATAATGGATAATTTAATTCAGAAATATAATATTCCAGGACCTCGTTACACAAGTTATCCAACTGTTCCGTTTTGGGACAATGATGATTTTACTAAACAAGGTTGGATTGAAACTTTTCAACGATCTTTCGATGAAAGTAATGCAGAAGAGGGAATATCAGTTTATATTCATTTACCTTATTGCGAGTCGTTGTGTACGTTTTGTGCATGTAACAAACGTATTACGAAACAACATTCGGTAGAAGTTCCGTATATTGATACAGTTTTGAAAGAATGGAGATTATATGTGGATTTATTTTCATCTCGACCAAAAATTAAAGAAATTCATTTAGGAGGAGGAACACCAACGTTTTTTTCTCCAGAAAATTTGAAGAAATTAATTGATGGTATTTTTGAATATGCGGATGTAGCTGAAGGACACGAATTTAGTTTAGAAGGTCATCCAAATAACACAACAAAAGAGCATTTACAGGCTTTATACAATTTAGGTTTTAGACGTATTTCGTATGGTGTACAAGATTATGATCTAAAAGTTCAGGAAGCGATTAATCGTGTCCAACCTTTCGAGAATGTGAAAAGAGCAACAGAAGAAGCGCGCGAAATTGGTTTTACATCTATTTCTCACGATTTGATTTTTGGTCTTCCACATCAAACAATGGAAGGAATGATGGAAACGATTAATTTGACAAAAGAATTAAATCCAGATCGTATTTCGTTTTACAGTTATGCACATGTGCCGTGGATAAAAGGTGTCGGACAACGTGGTTTTCATGACGGAGATTTGCCTTCACCAGAATTGAAACGTGCATTATATGAAGAAGGAAAGAAAATGTTCGAGGAAATGAACTATTTCGAAGTTGGAATGGATCATTTTGCCTTAGAACAAGATTCGATGTATCAATCGATGAAAAACCATACATTACATCGTAATTTTATGGGATATTCTTCTTCGAAAACACAATTAATGGTTGGTTTAGGAGTTTCTTCTATCAGCGATTCTTGGTATAGTTTTGCACAAAACGAGAAAACGGTAGAAGAGTACGAAAAATCAATTAATAACGGAGAATTATCCGTTTTCAAAGGACATATATTATCAGAAGAAGATTTGATTATGCGTCGTCATATTCTAAATTTAATGTGTAATTTAGAAACTTCTTGGGCTGATGATAATATGAAATTTGATGATGTAGATCGTATTAAAACTATGTTGCAAGATATGGTTGACGATAATTTGATTGAATTTGTAGAAAATGGTTTGATCGTAAAAGAAGAAGGACGTCCATATGTTAGAAATGTGTGTATGACATTCGATAAGAGAATGATAGATAACGAGCCAGAAACACGTATTTTCTCAATGACAATCTAATAAAATAGATAAATGTTTTAAACTTTATCAAAAAAAGTATATATTTGAATATCTCAAACAATGAAAGAAATAGAAATTCACGGTAAAAAATTTATTCCGTACATCGCTTTTGAAGAAATAGAACACGCCATCAAAAATATGGCAAACGAAGTTTACGAAGAATACAAAGACGAAAGACCGATTTTTGTTGGTGTATTAAACGGAGTTGTAATGTTCTTCAGCGATTTCTTAAAACAATATCAAGGAGAATGTGAGATTTCATTCTTGAAATTAAAATCTTACGAAGGAACAGAATCAACAGGGAAAATTACTATTGAGATGGATATTCCGATGAATGTTGAAGGACGTCACGTAATTATTTTAGAAGATATTGTAGATACAGGTAATACGTTAATAGAGTTGCACCGAATCTTGAAAGAGAAAAAGGTAAAATCATTAAAAGTAGCAACTTTATTATTTAAGCCAGACGCTTACAAAAAAGATTTAAAAGTAGATTTAGTAGGAATTTCTATTCCTGATAAATTTGTAGTAGGTTATGGATTAGATTTTGACGGATTAGGAAGAAATTTACCAGATATTTATCAAATAAAACATTAAAACAAAATGCTAAACATTGTATTGTTCGGACCTCCTGGTAGTGGTAAAGGAACACAAGCTAAATTTTTAGAAGAAAAGTACCAAACTCCTCAAATTTCTACTGGAGACTTATTTCGTTTCAACCTTAAAAATGAAACAGAATTAGGCGATCTTGTGAAATCTTACATGGACAAGGGACAATTAGTTCCAGATGAGGTAACAACAAATATGTTGGTTGATCATTTAGATAACAATCCAAATTCGTATGGATATATTTTTGATGGATATCCACGTACAACATCTCAGGCAGAAGCTTTAGATAAAATCTTAGCAGATAAATACGAAAGCGAAGTTTCGATTACATTAGCATTAGTTGTGGATGACGAAATTTTGGTTCAACGTTTATTAGAGCGCGGAAAAACTTCTGGTCGTGCTGATGATGTGGATGAAAAAATTATCCGTGATCGTATTACAGAATATTACGAGAAAACTGCAATTGTAGCAGAACACTACAAAGCTCAAGGAAAATGGGTTGAGATTGATGGAGTAGGTTCTATTGAAGATATTACCGAAAAACTGAACGCAGCAATTAAAGAAGTTTTATAAGAACAACTTTTACATAATACTAAAAATGCTCCTTTTAATTAAAGGAGCATTTTTTATTATTATCATTTCTCTGAATGTAGCTTTTTGTGAAATGAAGAACCGAAATCAGAATGACTTTTCTATTTTCCTTCAACCAAGCCTTTACAAATGTTTTTTACAACAGCAGGACCTTCATAAATAAAACCTGTATAAACTTGTAACAAACTTGCACCAGCTTCCAGTTTTTCTTTCGCGTCCTCGGCTGTATGAATTCCTCCAACTCCAATGATAGGAAATGCTTTGTTCGATTTTTCAGAAAGATAACGAATCACTTCTGTTGAACGATTTTTAAGTGGTTTTCCCGAAACTCCACCAGTTTCTTTTACAATTTCTGGATCAGATTTTAATCCTTCTCTTGAAATGGTTGTATTTGTCGCAATCACTCCAGCAATTTTAGATTCTAATACAATATCTATAATATCATCTAATTGCGAATCCGTCAAATCTGGTGCGATTTTAAGTAAAATTGGTTTCGGTTTTTCGTTCTGATTATTGTATTGTTGCAAATAATTCAGAATGTACAATAAAGGTTCTTTTTCTTGCAAATCACGTAATCCAGGCGTGTTTGGAGAACTCACGTTAACTACAAAATAATCTACATAATCAAACAACGCATTGAAACATTTGATATAATCATCAACAGCATCTTCGTTTGGCGTTAATTTATTTTTACCAATATTTCCGCCAATAATATAGTTTTCACGATTTTTTAGTTCTCTAATTTTCGAAACAGCAAAATCAACACCTTTGTTATTAAATCCCATTCGGTTGATAATCGCTTCATCTTCTACCAAACGAAACATACGCGGCGCATCATTCCCTGGTTGAGGTTTTGGTGTAACGGTTCCAATTTCGATGAAGCCAAATCCGAAGTGGTCCAATTCTTCAATATATTCAGCATTTTTATCAAAACCAGCAGCTAAACCAATTGGATTTTTGAATTTAATTCCAAAAACTTCTCGGTCTAAACTTGGATGATTGTATTGATAAAATTTATCTAATAATTTTCCAACTCCAGGAAATGCAGCATAATTTTTTAGATTTCGCGTAACAAAATGATGCGCATCTTCGGGCTGTAATTGGAATAAAATGTTTTTGAATTGTTTGTACATGTTGCAAAATTAATCAATCCTATTCATTATAAAAATATGTTTTGATTACTTATTTTTTGCGATTGATTGTATTGTGCCAATTGGCGAAATTTCAACAGTTTTTTGACCTTTTACAACATAAAAATAATAGAGACTATTCGTATTGACTAAATAAATTTCTTTTTTCTCACCAGAATTGAAAGTTAAGGTTTGCCCATATTTTTCGAATTTTAAATCTCCATTTTTTATTCGTTTTGACAGAAAATTACCATCACCAATTCCAAATCCTATAAAGAAACAAATTAATAATGCAAAGAAATAATTGATTAGAGTTTTATCAATTATCTTTTCGAATTCTGTATGTGTTAATACTTTACTTTCATCAATTTTGAAATATTTTTTTAAAAATTTCTTAATAAATTTTTTCTCTGAATGTTTCAATGAATACTGTTTAAAACTATAAAGTAGAAAAATAAGAAGAATAAAAAAGATTAGTAGGAAAGGATGTGCGGTAATTTCAGAAATTGGACTTATTAAGATATTCATAATGCTCGAAAATTTCAGAATATTAATATCCAATTGATAATAGAAAATAGATTCTTTAATAATTCCCATGAAGACTAAATAAATATAACCAAAAGGAAGTAATCGTTGTAAATGTTCGTTATTTACTATTGAATCTATTTTTGTCGCGATTTTATTTCTTTGTTAATCATAGAAAGTTTGGCGATTAGAGGCATTAATGAAACAGAAGTTCCACATCCAATAGCTATGAAGGCATAATTACTGGTTTTTATTGCGGTGTAGATAAAGAATATAAACGCAAGAAACATAAAAGATCCAAATATAATTACAATATTTTTTGTTTGTTTTTGAGTTATTAGAAGTTCTTCATCAGTATATTCGGACAGATTTTTTTTAGTATTCATATTAGTGTGTTAATTAATTGAATAAATATAAATAAAAATCTGAGTCATTATAAATTATTCATTCAAAATAGATAATACAAGATTTTAATAAACAAATTAGAAATCGTACTTTTGCAGACTAATTAAAAGAAAAAAATTATGCAATCAAATTTTGTTGACTACGTAAAAATAAATTGTAGAGCCGGACATGGAGGTGCGGGTTCAGCAAGTTTGCATCGCGAAAAATATATTGACAAAGGTGGACCAGACGGTGGAGATGGTGGACGTGGAGGAAACATCACGCTTCTAGGAAACTCAAATCTTTGGACCTTGTTAGAATTTCGATTCAAAAGACATTTCCGTGCGCAAAACGGTGGACGTGGAGGTAAATCTCGTTCTACTGGTGCTGACGGTGAAGATATTATTTTGGAAGTTCCGATCGGAACAATTGCCAAAGATGACGAAGGAAATATTATTGGCGAAGTAACAGAAAATGGGCAAGAATTAATTATTGCGCAAGGAGGAAAAGGGGGGCTAGGAAACTGGCATTTCCGTTCTGCAACGCGTCAAACGCCTCGTTATGCACAGCCAGGTTTGGATGGTGACGAGCGTCAAGTTACATTGGAGTTGAAAATTTTGGCAGATGTTGGTCTAGTTGGTTTTCCAAATGCAGGAAAATCTACTTTATTATCAGCTGTTTCGGCTGCTAAACCAAAAATTGCAGATTACGCATTTACAACGTTAACACCTAACTTGGGAATTGTAGAATACCGTAATCATCAGTCATTTATTATGGCAGATATTCCTGGAATTATCGAAGGTGCGGCAGAAGGAAAAGGTCTTGGACATCGTTTCTTGCGTCATATTGAGCGTAATTCTAACTTATTATTTTTAATTCCTGCCGATACAGAAGATTATAAAAAAGAATATGAAATTCTGTTGAATGAATTGAAAAAATTCAATCCTGAATTGTTAGATAAAGAACGAATTTTAGCTATTTCTAAGTCAGATATGTTAGATGATGAATTGGAAGCTGAGATTAAAGCACAATTACCAACTGATATTGATACGATATTTATTTCGTCTGTTTCTGGAAAAGGAATCACAGAATTGAAAGATTTATTGTGGAAAAAACTACACGAATAACTAATTATTAAAGATAAAGACAAATGTTTGGAAATTTTGGAGACATCATGGGAATGATGGGAAAAATCAATTCATTTAAAGATAAATTTTCTGATTTGAAAAATGAATTAGATGGAGAAATATTTACAACGACTTCTAACGATGGAAAAGTAAAAATTACAATGTCTAAATTAGCAACAATAAAAGATATTGAACTTGCTGAAGGAATGGAAAAAGAAGAAATTGAAGATTTGTTAGTGATGACGTTAAACAAAGCGTTGGAACAAGTAAAAACAGAAGCAATTGACAGAGCGAAAAAAACAGCTCAAGAAAATTTACCAAACATTCCTGGAATGCCTTTCTAAGAAGAATTTGAAAAAATAAAACCCCTAAAAATTAATTTTCAGGGGTTTTTGTTTGATATCTAATTAAAAATAGAATTATTTAATAATCAATTTTGATGTTGATTGACCTTCATTAGATGAAACTTTTATGATATAAACTCCTGATGGTAAATTCGTATCGATTTGTTTCTTTAAATTTCCAGAAGCATTTTCAGAAATTGAATAAACTATTCTTCCATTTACATCAACAATCTCAATATTTACTTTTCCAGAAGCTTTTTGTTCAATTGTGAATTGCCCATTAGATGGATTTGGATATATTGTAGATTTAGTTGTGTTTAAATCTTTGGTTGCTAATAATCCTGTAGAGAATTTTTTTACAGCTAAATAAACATTATCAACAGCTTCAATCATAATATATCCTTCTGTAACATCTTTAGCATTACTAGGCATTTGGAAATTAGCTGATCCAGTATTATCAACAATTCCTAATTCTTCGAATGTTTTTCCTGCATCCCATGAAATTGAAACTTTAACTTTTGTAGTTTCGATAGGAGCTTCGTTAGTTTTAGCAACGTCCCATGTTACATCAAAATTAGAAGCGTTAATTGGTAATTTGCTATCTGCTGTGTCTGGAGTAAGAACGACAAAAGGGCCAACTCCAGCGGTAGCCATTACTTTTACACTTCCGTTTTGAGTTTGGGGACCTTGTACGTTATAATCTCTCGCAGTCACAGTAAAATCATATGTTCTTGCAACAGAAGTTAGAGATTCCCAAACTACATTTCCTGTTCCAGTGTGAAATAATTTACCTGCTAAAATAGAAGTGAAATTAGGGAAATATCTGTATGTTTCTTTAACAGGAGAAAAAGATCTAAAGTTAGGACCAGATGTTTTTGTTTCCTTCACTCTACTATTCGCATTTGTTGTAGCGCTTGTTCCAGAATTGTTTTGTTCCCACGTAGTTAAAACAGCATCATTTTCAGCATCTGTAATTGTAGCATTTAATTTGAATGCTGTTCCCACAGGGATTCTGTATAAAGCTTTTTCTAATTGTATGTTTGGAGGAGTGTTTAGAATTGGTTTTTCTACACCACAACTTTTAGTTTTTAAGTTGTTCTGAACTTGAGCTATACTTCTGTATGTGAAATAATCATCAGAATTTGATTGAACATTATAAGACGTAATACCTGCATATCCCATTACCGTAGAGCCACTTCCAGGTTCAACATTAACTCCTGTACCTTCATAAATGTGAGAATAAGTATGATTAGCTCCCATTTGATGTCCAATTTCATGAGCAACATAATCGATATCAAATTTATCTCCAGAAGGAATTTTGTTTGCAGGAGAAGTCATACCACTCCCTTTTCCATCAGGAAATACTGTATCACATACACATCCAATACACCCTGCATTTCCTCCTCCTCCTTGAGAGCCGAAAAAGTGTCCAATGTCATATTTATCTTCACCAAGATTATTTGTTAAATAAGTTTGTAATTCAACTTGCCATGTAGATAAATAATAAGGGGCTGAACCATATGTAGGGTGATCTGCCATTCCTTGTGCAGGAGCTGAATATGGATCAGTACTTGCATCTGTAAATATTAAATCATCAATATTATCAATGAATTGGAAATTAACTGACATATCTTTTTCAAATACTCCATTTACACGTGTCATGGTATTTGTCATAGCTGCCAAAGCTTTTTCTTTTGTACCACCAAAATAAGCCGAATATTCTCCAGGAACAGAAAGTGCTAATCGATATGTTTTAAAAACTTGATTATTGGCTTTGTTCTGTAAGTTAGAAGAATCTTCTTTATTAGCTTGATGTTTTGAAATTAGTTCATTTGTTGAACAAACAAAATTACTTACAGCTTTACTAGAACTATGAACTTCGTAATATGTTGAACCTTCAACATCATAAGATTCAATAAAGTCTGATTTTCCTTCATTTCTAAATATAGAAGAACTCAATCCTAAAGGAGTTACACTAAATCTTAAATAAACAGATGGATCATCTAAACTTTTTCCAACGTATGAGCGAATATTAGGATATTTCTCTTGTAATTTTGGAGATAAGATTGAAGCTTCCCATATCATGTATTTTTGAATACTACCATCAGATGTAGGCATGTCAACAACCACTCCTGATTGATTACTAGTATTCGATGGGGCTAATGTTAATTTATTTTTCAATGTATTGATATCCATTGAATATACTTTTGAATTTTGATATTCAGTAGTAATATTTTTACTTTTTAAAAAATAACTAGGTACTTCCTTCCAATTTTGTGCGTTAGCATAACCGAATAAGGATAAAACTGATAGAGTGAATAAAAGTTTTTTCATTAAATATTGTTAATTATATTTGTTAATTAATGATAAAACTAATAAAATTATATGAGAATAGCTTTTTATCTTTCAATATTTTTAGGAATTATTACTTTGCTATCGTGTCAAAAAAATAATTATTCTAACCAAAATAAACAAGAAAATATACTATCTGTAGAAAGAATAGAATCGTCAAGAAAAATGCACTACGACTTAATTGTAGATAAATCTACTATTGTATTAATCAAAAATGAAAACGATACAATAAAGATAAAAAATACTACGAAAGAATGGGAGAGTTTAACAAAACTTATGGATCAAATCTTGTTAGAAAAATTAGAAAATATCAAATCTCCAAGTCAAGCCTTTATGCATGATGGTGCTCCAAATGTAGTTTTGAAATTTCAAACAAAAGATTCAACTTATTATTCTAATCCATATGATAAAGGTAATCCAGCAAAAGAATTAAAGAAAATTGATGATTATTTGACAGAATTATCAACTTCTTTATCTAAATAAAATTCATCATCTTCATTTTCCAACGATTCCAAATATTCTGTTTTCAAACGTTCTTGTTCTTGGTAAATATCCCATAAACGTTCAGCTTGCGGGTCATAATAATTTTCTTGATCCCATTTCGGAACTTCTTTTTGTGGACCAATATTTCTAAACAGATAAGCGAAAAATTCACCCGAGATAAATCCACTTAAATGTCCTTCCCAAGAAATAGAATTACTACTTGTATCAGATTTTAATTGCGGTAAAATTTCTTGAGGAACCATTCCCCAAATCATTCCGCCGTATAATAAAATAATGATTAGTGAAATCGCCATCAAACCACGTTCTTTTCTAATTATTCCACTAAAAAATATAAACGAAGCCAATAAGTAAACGATAGAACTTGCTCCAATATGACAACTTACATTGTTATCTAAAAAAGGTGGATTTCCGATGATCCAAAGAATAATTCCTGATAAAATCCAACCAAATAATATCACGTAATAAGCCAATCTATCGTACATCAATAGCGCGATAAAGCTAAGAAAGGCTAACGGAAAAGTATTACTGATGATGTGTTTCCAACCTGAGTGAAATAAAGGCGAGAACAGAATTCCTTTCAATCCTACGAAAGTTCTCGGAATAACGCCGTAACAACTGTCTAAATTGTATCCGTTTTGTTGAAACAAAAAGATAATCCACATTGGGATAAGTAGTAAGAGAGGAATTATAATAGTTTTCTTTGGAAAAGGATAACTCATAAAATTGGTTTCGAAAACATCTTTCAATCTTTATTCCTTTCCAGACAATCTGCCAATTTTGGTCAAATTAAGTTTGATAGCGTTTTATTAATTCTCTCGCAAGCAATTTCCAATCTGTCCACTTTACACCTAATTGATGATTTTGAATAGCAATTTTATGTTGGTAATTCAAATGCTTAATAACTTCCTTATAAGCTTTTATCAAATTAAAATTCGGATCGTAAATGTGAGTTGCTTCAGAATTTGCACCATTAATTTCAAGTATGACAAAATTTCCTTTCTGAAAATCCTCTAAGCTTTTTGTTTTCAAATCGATTCGTCCGTAATAAAAACCATCAATTTTTTTTGCAATTTGATCTATGGTTTCTTCTAATTTAGTCGTTTTTAGAGAAGATCCATCCAAAAAAGTTGTTCCTCGACTATGATTTCCTATTGGTTCAACCAATAATTTTTCATCTTTTTGAAGAACTAAATTTAGTTCGTTTTGAAAACGTTTAAACAAATACTCTTTTCGGTAAAAAGCTCTTAAATTTTGTTCGATTAATTCTTTCAAAGTTGATTTTCCATCGCCCGTAAACGTCAAAAAATCTTTTGCTGTTATCGACAGTATTTTACCATTTTTTTCTTTGGGTAATCGAGCATAGAAAACACCAAACTCAAAATTAGATTGAATATATTCTTGTAAAATTAAATCTCGATTATTTTGCTCTAAATAATTTTTCCAATCAATTTCATTTCTGATTAATTCAACACCAATTCCACGTTCACCAAGATTTGGTTTCGCAATAAAAGGAAAATCAAACGGAATTTCTTGCGTTGTAAATTCTTCAAAAAAAACAGTTTTTGGCTTATAATTTTTATCAATTTGATTGAGTAAATCAATTTTAGAATAATCAATAAATCCGCCCCATTTTATTGTAGGATTTGCCGAGCAAAAGTAAGCTGGAGCGCCTGTTTGAAAGATTTTATAAATGTACCAAGGTGTCAATGGCGCATAAAATAACCAGAATGGCCAAAATTCGTATCGTGTCCATTTTGTTATTTTCGGATTCATTTTTCTTGATTTTGAAAAGCAATTGTAGAAGATGCAATTCCAAAATTTTGTGGAATTTTAATCGTTGAAAAATGAGTTTCGATCGCAATTTTAATCAACGCAAAATGATGAATGCTATGATCAAAACAATACATTAATTCACGATAATTTGTGGTATTAATTGTGAAATCTTCTCCGTAGTAATTCTGTTTTAGTTGAATTGTTTTTTCTAAATCTAAACGTTCTATTTCAGATTTTAGATGATTCAACGTATTTATACTTTCGACAACCGAATTTTCTAAAGCACGATTTCGTTCTCTATCATCATAACAAATGCAATTGTTTTTTCGTGCGTGTAAAAAGCACGAATAAAACTCTATAATATGGCGAAAATGTTGACCAACAGAAGCATCAGAAATGATTTCTAATTCCTTTTGAAAAGACAGATCGTCAAATTGCAAAAGAATGGATTTCATTTCATCAAAAGAATGCGCTATAGTTTTCTGAATACTCATAATTCTTTGCAAAGATAAATTTTTACATTTGAACTAAATTGAAAAATGAGATGTGTATAATCAGTTTTTACAGAAATGAGGATGAATTTGTATTGACGCACAACCGAGATGAGGAAATAAATCGTTCTTCTTCTAAAGAGATTGTGGAGCAAAAGCGTTTTGATAAAACCTATTTTTCGCCTGTAGATGAGCGTGCAAATGGAACTTGGATTTTTTATTCGGAACAATATATTGCGTGTATTTTGAATGGAGGAATCGAAAAACCAACGCATTTTAAAGAGAAATACAGAGAAAGTAGAGGAATTATCTTGTTAGATTTATTGAAATATAATTCTGTAAATGAGTTTATTAATTCAGAAAATTTGTCAGAAATCGCACCTTTTACAATTTTTGTTTTTGAAAGAACAACTAAAAATGCTTACCTTTTGTTTTGGAATGAAAATAAACTGAGTGTAAAAGATGTTTCGCAAGAAAAAATTGTGACATGGTGTTCATCGACATTGTACAGTCCTGAAAGAAGAAATGAAATTGATGAAATTTTTAACCAAAATAATGAGTTAAATTCCGAAGAAATTTTAGAACTTCACGATGATTTGAAAATGAATAAAGGCGATTTGTACGATTTTTTAGCAACGACATCTATCTCTCAAATTATTATGAATTCTTTAAGAATTGATATGAAATATTGTCAGCTATTTTGAAATTAATAGACAATAATTCGTTATTTTAAGGAATCATCAAATCATTTTGGACATAGGCATAATTTATGCTATAGTCTATCAGAATAATTATATTTGTTAAAGACAGCTTAAATAATAAAATGAACGATAATTTCTCACAACAAGTAAAAGACGTTATTTCTTACAGTAAGGAAGAAGCGTTAAGATTAGGCCACGACCAAATAGGAACGGAACACCTTCTGTTGGGGATTATTCGCGACGGTGAAGGGAAAGCCATTTCTGTCTTAGAAGCATTGAATGTCGATTTAGACGAAATGCGTCAAAAAATAGAAAACCTAAACCCAGCAAAAGAAACTCCAGGTAATAATATAAAAAATTTGAGTTTGACAAAACAAGCTGAAAGAGCGTTGAAAACAACGTTCTTAGAGGCTAAATTGTTTAAAAGTCCGACGGTAAATACAATTCACTTATTATTGTGTATTCTTCGTAATGAAAACGATCCGATTACAAAATTGATGAATAAGTTGGATATTGATTACAATACAGTAAAGGAAGAATTCAAATTTCAATTTCAAGATGAGGAAATTCAATCTCCTCGAGCAGAAAATCCATCTTTTGATGGAGGTGATTCTGATAACGATTTTGAGCGTGCGTCTACAAGCAAATCTACTTCAAAAAGTAAAACACCAGTTTTAGATAATTTTGGACGAGATTTAACAGCGATTGCGCAAGAAGGAAAATTAGATCCTGTAGTTGGACGTGAAAAAGAAATAGAGCGTGTTTCTCAAATTCTTTCTCGTCGTAAAAAGAATAATCCATTGTTGATTGGAGAGCCAGGGGTTGGTAAATCTGCAATTGCAGAAGGTTTAGCTTTAAGAATTGTACAACGTAAAGTTTCGCGCGTATTGTTTAACAAACGTGTGGTAACATTAGATTTAGCATCGTTAGTTGCTGGAACTAAATACCGTGGACAATTTGAAGAGCGTATGAAAGCTATTATGAATGAATTAGAGAAAAATGACGACATTATTCTTTTCATTGATGAGTTACATACAATTGTTGGAGCAGGAGGAGCTACAGGTTCTTTAGATGCTTCTAACATGTTCAAACCTGCTTTGGCGCGTGGTGAATTACAATGTATTGGTGCAACAACGTTGGATGAGTATCGTCAATATATTGAAAAAGATGGCGCATTAGTTCGTCGTTTTCAAAATGTGATGGTTGAGCCAACAACTCCAGAAGAAACATTACAGATTTTACATAACATCAAAGATAAGTACGAAGCGCATCACAATGTAAATTATACAGACGAAGCGTTACAAGCTTGTGTTAATTTGACAACACGTTATATTACAGATCGTTTCTTGCCAGATAAAGCGATTGACGCTTTAGATGAAGCTGGTTCTCGTGTGCATATCAAGAATATAAAAGTTCCACAAGAAATTTTAGACCTTGAAGTAAAATTAGAAGAAGTTCGTGAAGAGAAAACTAAAGTTGTAAAATCTCAAAAATACGAAGAAGCTGCTCGTTTACGTGATTCAGAGAAACAAATAGAAAGTGATTTGAAACGTGAGCAAGCAAAATGGGTACAAGAATCGAAAGAGAATCGTGAAACGGTTACAGAAGAAAATGTAGCGGAAGTTGTTTCGTTGATGTCTGGCGTTCCTGTGCATCGTGTAGCTGAAAAAGAATTGAAAAAATTAGCTCAGATGAATGAGTTAATGAAAGGAAAAGTAATTGGTCAAGATGAAGCGGTAGCGAAAGTTGTGAAAGCAATTCAACGTAATCGTGCAGGTTTGAAAGATCCAAATAAACCAATTGGTTCATTCATTTTCTTAGGAACTACGGGGGTTGGTAAAACACAATTAGCGAAAGTTTTGGCGAAAGAAATCTTTGATTCTAACGATGCATTAATTCGTATCGATATGTCAGAATACATGGAGAAATTTGCCGTTTCTCGCTTGGTTGGAGCACCTCCGGGCTACGTTGGTTACGAAGAAGGTGGACAATTGACAGAAGCAGTTCGTCGTAAACCATATGCGGTAATTTTGTTAGATGAGATTGAGAAAGCGCATCCAGATGTATTCAATATTTTATTACAAATTTTGGATGATGGTCATGTAACTGATAGTTTAGGTCGTAAAGTTGATTTCCGTAATACTATTATCATTTTAACGTCTAACATTGGTACAAGACAATTGAAAGAGTTTGGAGATGGTGTCGGATTTGGAACTTCATCTAAGAAAGATTCTGCCGATGAACGCGCAAAATCAACAATTGAAACAGCTTTAAAACGTGCTTTCGCGCCAGAATTTTTGAATCGTATTGATGATATTATCTTCTTTAATTCATTAACAAAAGGAGATATCATGAAAATTATCGATATTGAATTGGCAAGTTTAATCGAGCGTTTGACAGCTTTGAATTATCATATTGAATTAACTGAGGAAGCGAAGAATTTTATCGCTGACAAAGGATTTGATAAAGATTATGGAGCTCGTCCGTTGAAACGTGCTATTCAGAAATACATCGAAGATCCGATGGCGGAAGAAATCATCAACGCTGTAATTAGTGAAGGAGATGAATTAATCCTTGACTTAAATGAAGCAAAAGATGACGTTAAAATTTCTGTAAAAGGAAAAACGAAAGAAGAAAAATCAGAATAATTTCTAAGTTTCTATAATAGAAAGGCTTGAACACTTTTTGTTCAAGCCTTTTTTATTTCGGTAACTTTTGCCGTACATTTGTGCTCAGCAAGCCACTTTGTCGCTTCATGTACGTGAAGAGGAAAGTCCGGGCTCCAAAGAGTAAGCATAGCGGGTAACGCCCGTCCGTCGAGAGGCGAGGACAAGTGCAACAGAAAGTATGTACAGTTCGGCTGTAGTGAAACCAGGTAAACTCTATGCGGAGCAATGCCATGTATACCAGCAGTTAAGAGCTACTCGTTCGTTGCTGGGGGGTAGGCAGATTGATGTTTTAGGTAACTAAAATACTAGATAAATGACAAAGCGTCTTAATTTATTAAGATGACAGAACCCGGCTTATCGGCTTGCTTTTTTTCTACTTTTTGAAGTAAAGACTAAATAATTCTGAAGTATTAGAACAATCATTTTTCTTCAAAATATTTCTACGATGTGTATCAATAGTATGTTTACTTAAGCCAATTGCATCAGCAATATCCTGACTTGTGTAGCCTTTGATCAGAAATTCTATAATCTCCGTTTCTTTTTTTGTAAGTTGTAAAGATGAATTTGTTTTTGAATTAAGAAGATTATTCAATCCATCTTTGATATAGTAAATATGCATAGTTGGTTTTCCTCCAACCTTTATTTGTGTGATGTCAGTCGCTAAACAAAAAACTCGATTTGGTAAAAAATTCTTACTTAATTCGTAAAAGAAATGTTGCAAATGAATTTGATGAATTTCACCTTTTTTATCAATCACTCGAAAATCATAAGTAAATTTATAATTCATTCTTTCTTCTGGAACAATTTCCATACTAAAATTTGCAATTCGTTGCTGAATATCGATTACATGCTGCAAATCATTAGGATGCACTATTTGAACACATAATTCAGCAGTGTATTCGTTAGGAAGATACCCCAAAATATCTTCGCATTGAGGAGAAACATACTCAAATGTAGCAGAATTAGGATTAATAAAATACATGAAATATTCACCAATAGCAAGACTTCCTAAAGTTTGTAAATAATCATTAATCGTTTGAAAACTCTCATCTTTTTCGTTAAAGATTCTACTATCAGTATTTTCACTCCACAATTTTTTTACAATACTAGCATTTTCAGTTATAGATTTTTGATTTGCCTTTTTCATATGCTTACAAGTAAAAGATTAATAAAAATACCATTAAATGAGTATTTTTTGAATTAGCAATATAAACTAATTTTGTAAAATATCTATAAGATTAAAGCAGTTTTGCTTTTTAACCAACCTATTTTATATTTAACCTATAAAAAAGGAGCTAAATTTTTAGCTCCTTTTTAATTTTATAATGGAATTAAAGTAAAGATTTTACTTTCTCGATTACAGCAGTAGAATCTATTCCATACTTTTTCATTAAATCTGAAGGTGTTCCAGATTCACCAAATTTATCATTCACCGCAACAAAAGCTTGTTTTGTTGGTAATTTTTGTGATAAAACTCTTGCAACAGATTCACCTAAACCACCTAAAATATTGTGTTCTTCAGCTGTTACAATTTTTCCTGTTTTCTTTACAGAGTTTAAGATAATTTCTTCATCCAATGGTTTGATTGTATGAATATTGATTACCTCACAAGAAATTCCTTCTTTTTCTAACTCAGCAGCAGCAACCAAAGATTCCCAAACTAAGTGACCCGTCGCAACAATTGTTATATCAGAACCTTCGTTCATTAATATACCTTTACCAATTTCAAATTTTTGGTCAGCTGGTGTGAAAACTGGAACAGCAGGACGTCCAAAACGTAAGTAAACAGGACCTTCGTATTCAGCTGCAGCAATTGTAGCCGCTTTAGTTTGATTGTAATCGCAAGGATTTATAACCACCATTCCTGGTAACATTTTCATCAAACCAATATCTTCTAATGTTTGGTGAGTTGCACCATCTTCTCCTAATGTTAAACCAGCGTGCGATGCAGCGATTTTTACATTTTTGTTAGAGTAAGCGATAGATTGACGAATTTGATCGTACACACGAGCTGTAGAAAACTCAGCGAAAGTTCCTGTGAAAGGAATTTTACCTCCAATTGTCAAACCTGCAGCAATTCCCATCATGTTTGCTTCTGCAATACCAATTTGGAAAAAACGCTCTGGATTTTCTTTGATAAATTGATCCATTTTTAATGAACCAATCAAGTCAGCACACAATGCAACAACGTTAGGATTTGTTCTTCCTAACTCTGTCAATCCGTCTCCGAATCCACTACGAGTATCTTTTTTTTCTGTGTATGTTAAGTCTATCATTGTTTTTGTTTTTTGTATTCGTTTTTGTATTTTTCTACTTCTGTTTTTTCATCAAATTGATAAATAAAATCATTTGGCGAAACATTAATTTCTTCTTCCTCTTCAGCGCTCTTTTTGATCCATTTTTCTAAGGTTTCAACATTTTCTAACACAATATTTTGTCCAACTCGATAAATCAAGCCTTTCAAATTTAGTTCAGAATTGATAAACGGAACGGTGTTGATGTTAGAATTTGTATCGATGCAAATTTCTGTACCATTGTCGTTGTCATTATCTTTTCTGAAAATGTTATACACTTCACATTGTTTATTTAGAATCGTTTCTTTTTGACCAGTTCTAATCGCAACATAACTATTTCCGATTGTGGAATTCCTTAAACTTGGATTATTAGTCCCTAAAAAAGAATTTCCTAATAAATCTTTTGTACCTTCGAAATCTATTTTAAAAACCTTCGGATTTTCTTCTTCGCTGTAAACAGAATACATATTGTCGTTTACTTTTAATGAAGCGAAGTTTCCCATCGGTGTTCGCGTAATCATCAAATACGCTTTGTAATCTTTGGTTGATAAAATGTCCAAAAAATCTGAATAGAAATCACTTTTGATACGATATTGAATAACGTTTTCGAATTTATACGATTGCATTTGAGCGAAAGTTAAACTTGTAAAAAGCGTTAATATAAAACTGATTGATTTTTTCATTATCGAATTGATTTGATAAGTATTAATCCAAAGAATTCAAGAAAGTAGTTAACTTATCTTTGTCTTCTTTTTTCAGTTTATCATATTTGTTATTGATTTCTAAAACACTTTTTCTTATTGCATCAATTGTTCCCGAAAGAGCAACACTTCCGCTTTGATAAATGTACATATCGCACACTTGTCCTGCGTAATTATAAACCAAATTTCCTAAATCTTTATCTGTAAAAGTCGGAATTTTAGCTTTCAAATTTTTGCAATGTTCTGGTGCAACTTTCATGAAATCTTGAATGTATGGATTGTCGATTGCCAAATCGATTTTGCTAATATCTGTCGTTTTGTAAGCAGATGTATAAGGGTCATAATATTCGGCTAGACTAACTTCTGTTGCAGCAACAGCAGAATCTACTGCTACAGCCGCTTCATCATAATCTGTTGAAACTTCTGTTAATTTAAACTTTTTAGCATCATCGAAATACGTTTTGAAAAGGTTATTTAATTCTTTTACTTCGCTTTTGTTTGCTAATTTATTCTTTTTGAATTGTTTTACCAATTGATTTGTAGAACCTTGCGCAGCTGCTAAAGCTTTAGAACGCTCGATATCAGGATTTCCATCATAATCGCTATCATTATAAATCAAACTATAATTTAATGAAGCAACAGTCCCAAAAAGACTATTTACGTTATCACTTTCTGATGTTTGATAATTGTAATAATTAATAATAGGATCCTCGTAACGATTGTCTGGTGAATAAACTTCCGCTGCATAAGCTGTATCTACAGACGACATCATGTTCTCGTATTCTTGTTTCTTTTTTGCCAATTCGTTGGTAAAACTTTCGATTTCTTTTTTCTCATCAAAAGTTACTTTTACGTTAGAATTTGCAATATTTTGAATTGTTAATCCATTAAAATCTCCTGCGTCATATCGTATCAAAAGTCCTTTCAGTTTTGTTTGAGGAAACATAATAGCAACGTTATTAATTGCATTTTTTTCATCAACACATAATGTAGAAGATTTTGTTTCGAAATCTGTTTTAGATGTTAATTCGTATTCATTACACTTGTATCCATTGATAGTTGTAGATGAATTTAGATTTTTAACTGAAATAAATTTCTCGAACAAATTATCCGAATAAGGTTTTAAATTATCATCCGACATGCCTTCATAATAATAAGGTGCTTTTATCGATAATTGATTTTCTAATGAATTGGCATAGACTTCGAAAAACTTGCTGTTGTTGATAAAGAAAGCATCTTTACTGAAGCTTCCTGAAGTGTAAGGACCTCCTTCCGAAGTTCCTAAAACAGCGTCTTTAGAAATATAGGTTACAAAAGATAAATCTTTTTGACCATCCAAATAAGTTTGATATTCTTCTGGTAAATTGATTTTATACGATACTTTTTTGTCAAAAGAATATGTTTTTTCCTGCCCAAAGGCTGTTAAAGAACAAAGCGTAAGTATAGAATAAAATAACGTTTTCATAGTATTTTGATTGTGTTGAAATTATTAATAATCTGTCAATTCAGTTTCAGGATTTTGCTCTAATGCAGAAGCTAATTGCTCGTCGTTAGGCGCTTTTCCGTGCCAAGAGTGGCTTCCCATCATATAATCAACTCCATTACCCATTTCTGTGTGCAATAAAATTGAAACTGGTTTTCCGTTTCCTGTTAATGTTTTAGCTTCTTCTAAAATAGCAATTACTTTTTCTAAGTTATTTCCATCTTTTTCTTCTAAAACAATCCATCCAAAAGCTTCTAATTTAGCTTTCAAATCTCCTAATGGTAAAACATGGTCTGTATCACCATCAATTTGACGACCATTGTAGTCAATCGTTGCAATTACATTATCTACTTTTTTACCAGCAGCATACATAAAAGCTTCCCAAACTTGACCTTCTTGTAATTCACCATCTCCATGTAATGTGTAAACTAATTTATCGTCGTTGTTTAATTTTTTTGCTTGCGCAGCACCTAAAGCAACTGATAAACCTTGTCCTAAAGAACCAGAAGCGATACGGATTCCAGGTAAACCTTCGTGTGTTGTTGGGTGACCTTGTAAACGAGAATCTAATTTTCTGAATGTAGCTAATTCGCTAACAGGGAAGAACCCTGAACGAGCCAATGTGCTGTAGAAAACTGGTGAAATGTGACCGTTTGATAAGAAGAATAAATCTTCTCCTTTTCCGTCCATAGAGAAGTCTGTAGAGTAAGTCATGATTTTACCGTATAATGCAGCAAAATATTCTGCACAACCTAATGATCCACCTGGGTGTCCACTATTTACGGCATGTACCATTCTCAAAATATCTCTCCTTGTTTGTTGTACTTGTGTTTGAAGTTCTTGAAGTGTCATTGTTTGTTTATAAAAATTTGAACAAAAATAATTCTTTTTTGTAGGGCAAAAAAATCGTAGAACATAAATCACTATAATTGGGGAGAATAATCGATAATAATAGCTAACCTACTTATGAGACTATAAAAACCAGCGCTGAAGTTTATAAAGAAGAAGCTTGAAGTTGGTCAACAAGAAGCTTGAAGTTAGTTAATAAGAAGGCAAGAGTTTTACAACGTTTATTTATCTTTTTGTAATCTTCTAATTGTAAAGGGTACAGAGAGATGTTTTTTAATAAAAAAGACGAAGCAAAACTTCGTCTTTTTTATTTATTCTTCTTCCACATGCCATTCGCCACGATGAGGTATCAAAGCGTCACGGACTTGTATCATTTCAGATTCTACCACCACCAAATAAGCAACTGCATATTCTGGTTCAACCTCTACAAATTCAGAAAATGTACTTTGTAACTTTTCTTTTTCAGCATATTGTTTCAAGTGAATTGCATGATGTTTTGCAGTTGGTATAGCATCGGGACCATAAAAATCCCAGATTAATTTTAATTTCTTTTCCATAATTATATTTTATCAAAAGAAGTTTTAATTCCTTTTATTAAAGCTGAACTAAATCCTTGATGTTCCATTTCATTTAATCCAGCAATCGTACAACCTTTTGGTGTTGTCACTTTATCAATTTCTTGTTCTGGATGCAAACCGTTTTCTATTAATAATTCAGCAGCTCCTTTTACAGTTTGTGTCACAATTTTTGTAGCAGTTTGTGTGTCAAATCCAATTTCTATTCCTCCTTGAATCATTGCTCTTATAAATCGTAAAACATAAGCAATTCCGCAAGCGCCAATTACAGTCGCTGCATTCATCAGCTCCTCATTTATAACAACTGTTTCTCCAATTGGATTGAAAATCGTTTTGATTTCATTTAAAATGTTTTTATCTTTCGAATTTCCACAAATACATGTAATCGATTCTTCCACAGAAGCAGCTGTATTAGGCATTGCGCGAAAAATTGACATTCCTTGCGTTAAAATGTTTTGATACGTTTGCAATGAAATTCCTGTTGCAACTGAAATTAATATTTTGTTGGTCGTAAAATCGTCTTTTAACTGCGTCAAAACTTCTTCCACTTTGTACGGTTTTACGCATAGCAGAATATAATCAGCTTCTTTTACAGCAAAATGATTATCATTTGTAATCGTTACACCAAGCTTTTTAAGATGTTCAATTTGATTCAAATTATTTCTTGTAGCGATAATTTGATTTGGATCGAATGCTTTATTCTTAATTAAACCCTCTGTTATAGAAATTCCTAAATTTCCAGCTCCAATAATGGCAATTTTTTTCATAGTTGTAGAGTGTTAGGTGTTCTGATTATGAATGAATAATTGTTTCTTTTTGACGATTAGAACTAACAAGCCACAATCCAATAAAAGTTAATAAACCATTTAGTATGATTAATTCTATACCAATCTTATAATAATGACCACTTTTAATGACTTCTTGAATTGTTAATGAATATTTTTCTAAATCTTTTGTAGGAATATACCAGATAAATTCTTTAACTCTTATGATAAATGGGACAATAGATAATATATAAGTCATTATTGGTGCTAAAATTGAAACAACTATAATTGAATATTTTTTGTAAATATTACGTTTGGTTAAAATTCCGAAAGCGAACAAACCTAATAGTGGTCCATACGTGTAACCAGCAACTTCCATCACAAGATATACAATAGATTTGTTGTTGATCGCTTTAAAAACCATGATTAAAATAAAAAAGACAACCGTAAAAACTAAGTGAACACGAATACGAATCTTTTTCTTTTCCTTTTCCGATTTTACTTTGTCTTCGTTGATGTTTAATAAATCGACACAATAAGAACTTGTTACCGCTGTTAATGCACCATCGGCAGAAGGGAATAGGGCAGAGATTAAACCGATAATAAAGATAATCGAAATAATCATAGGGAAATGTTCTCCTAAAAGAGAGAGTGCAGGGAACATATCATCACCCATAATATTTTGCCCACCTTGTTGCATAAAGAAACCATCGGCGGTGTAAAAACCACCTTCGCTCATCGCATATAAATACAGTAATCCACCTAAGAAAAGGAATGCTAAATTGACAATTAACAATGTTCCTGCAAAGGTTAACATGTTCTTTTTGGAGTTATGTAGATTGTCAACCGAAATATTTTTCTGCATCATTTCTTGGTCCAAACCAGTCATTGCAATCGTGATAAACATACCACCCAATATTGTTTTTAGGAAATAAGTTTTCGAATTTGGATCAAGATTAATGAAATGGGTATAGTTTTTGGCTTGCATCCTATCGTAAGCTTCACCAACAGATAAATTAAGATGCGAAAGGATAAACCAAATACAAGCAATCAAGCTAATGATCATAAATGATGTTTGCAAGGTGTCGGTTACGACAATTGTTTTTACTCCACCTTCGAACGTGTATAATAATATCATCAATAATAAGACAAATGTTGTTGCCCAAAATGGTACGCCTAAATTGTCTAATAAAAATATTTGTAACACATTTACAACTAAATATAAACGTGCTGTTGCGCCAATTCCACGAGAAATAATAAAGAAAACCGATCCCATTTTATGTGCTTCAACATTGAAACGTTTTCCTAAATAGGTGTAAATCGAGGTCAGATTCATTCGGTAATAGAGTGGAAGTAATACCCCCGCGACGATAAAATAACCAAGAAAAAATCCGATAACCATCATATAATACTCGAATCCTCCGTAAATATATTCGGAACCAGTTAATTTTCCGACCGTACCCGGAACCGAAATAAAAGTAACGCCACTAAGGCTTGTCCCAATCATTCCGAAAGCCACCAACCACCATTTACTTTTTTTGTTTCCGTTAAAAAAAGATTGATTGTCAGAATTTCGACTGGTGAAGTAAGAGATCACTAAAAGTCCTACAAAGTATACGATAACACAAAGTAGTAAAATTGTTGAGTTCATAATTTATTTAGTAAATAAGCCCAAATTTAATATTTTTGAGTGAATGATGATAGATTAATTTTCCGAAGATAAAATTGTAAATTTGTTGTCTATAATTTTTTGAACGAATGAATTACCCAAGCAAGGTTTTAGAGCGAGCTGTAGAAGAGATGTCAAATTTGCCAGGAATAGGAAAGAGAACAGCTTTGCGACTTGTTTTACATATGTTAAATCGTCCCAAATCTCAAACGACGGCTTTGTCCGAAGCGCTTTCTCATTTGGTAGATGATGTTAAATATTGTCAACATTGTCATACAATTTCTGATGATGAGGTTTGTGATATTTGCAACAATCCATTGAGAGAAGAAACTATAATTTGTGTCGTGGAAGATGTGCGTGATGTGATGGCGATTGAAAATACAGGACAATTTAAAGGACAATATCACGTTTTAGGAGGAAAGATTTCTCCAATGGAAGGTATTGGACCTGGTCAATTGAATATCCAAACGTTGGTTGATCGTGTTCAAAATGAAAATGTGAAGGAAATAATTTTTGCTTTAAGTTCGACAATGGAAGGAGATACAACTGTTTTCTATTTGTACCGACAATTAAAGAATGCCGAAATTATTTTTTCTACTATTGCGCGAGGTCTTGGTGTAGGAGATGAGTTAGAATATGCGGACGAAGCAACGCTAGTTCGTTCTATACAACATCGAATACCATATTCAGAAAATAAATTTTAGATGAAATTATCGATAATTATTGTTAGTTATAATGCGCCAAAACATTTAGAGCTTTGTCTTGATTCGTGTCAGGAAGCTTTAAAAAATGTAGATGGCGAAATAATTGTAATTGATAATGATTCATCGGAAATTGATTTTATATTCCTAAAAAAAACTTTTCCTACTGTAAATTTTTTACTTCAGAATGAAAATCTTGGTTTTGCAAAAGCGAATAATATTGGGGTTGAGAATGCTTTGGGAGAATATATTCTGATTCTTAATCCAGATACAATTATTCCAGAGAATTTATTCGAATCTTTGATTGAATTTCATCAGTCAAAAGAAAAAATAGGTTTTGTGGGATTACGAATGATAGATACAAACGGAAATTTTCATCCAGAATCAAAACGTAATATTCCGACAGCTAAAAATTCATTTTCTAAGTTGTATAGTCGATTTAATCATTCAAAAAAAAATAATTATTACAAATTAGAAGTTGATGAATTTGAAATTGCTCCTTGCGAAATTTTAGTTGGTGCTTTTATGTTCACCACGAAGAAAATCTATCAGGAAATTGGAGGATTTGATCCACGTTATTTTATGTATGGAGAAGATATAGATTTGTCTTTTAGTGCAGAATTGGCTGGTTATAAAAATTATTATAAAGGAGATATAACGGTTTTACATTACAAGGGAGAAAGTACGAAAAAAGATAAAAAATATTATAAACATTTTTTTGAAGCCATGATGATTTTCTTAGCAAAATATTATCAAAAAAATTGGTTGCATTATCAACTTTTACGTTCGGGAATTTTGATTAAATATTTAATTCAATTATTTAAATTTTCTTTACATTCACCTAATAATACTTCTAAAATAGAAGTAAAAGCAGAAAATTTATTTTGGATTGATAAGAAATCAGATTTCAAATCTTTATCAAATAATGAAATTGCAATTGATGCAAGTTTTTTTACTTATCAAGAGATATTATCAATCATTTCTGAAAACAACTCTTCTTCACGTTTATTTTATATTCGTCCTAAAAATAAAAATTATGTAATAGGCGATGATAAACTGATTATAAATCTATAAAAACAAAAAAAGCTGAATCTTAATGACCAGCTTTTACAGTATCTTTTTTCTCAACTTTCGGAGTTTCTGCCGTTTTTGTAGAATCTTTCACTTCTTCGTGTTTTTCTTCAACAGCTTCCTCATGTTTTCCGTGACCTTCGTGAGTAGCTTCAGATTTGTGGTGCATTTCTTCTGCAGTAGCTGGTTCGTGAACAACTGGAAGAACTCCGTGATTTACACTTGCTTTAGAGTTACAAGAAGTAGCGAATGCTGCAACAGCTACTAAAAGAATTAATTTTTTCATGTCTTACAAAATTTATTGTATGGGTATATTATTATAATTGTTTTGACAAAATTAGTTAAAAACATTGAGTTCAACTAACTGATTTATTTCAATTGTGCAATTTTCTGAATTCCACCTTTTGTTTTATCTCCAACCTTTACACTGATCTCTGTATCAAGTGGTAAAAAGATATCAACACGCGATCCGAACTTGATGAAGCCATATTCTTTACCCGCAACAGCATCGTCATTCTCTTTACTGTAACAAACAATTCTTCGTGCAACTGCACCTGCAATTTGTCTGAAAAGAACTTTTGTATGATCTGCATTCTCTACAACAACAGTTGTTCTTTCATTCAATTCTGATGATTTTGGATGAAATGCAACCAAAAACTTTCCTGGATGATATTTCGAATAAATCACTTTTCCATTCACAGGATAACGCGTTACATGTACGTTAAGAGGCGTCATGAAAATTGATAATTGAATACATTTTTGATTCAAAAATTCGCTTTCAAATACTTCTTCTAATACAACAACTTTTCCATCAACTGGTGCGATAACACAGTTTTCTGACGAATCTGATTCGCGAATAGGATTTCTGAAAAACCAAACGATAAATCCATAAAGTATCCATAATGGTAAGGCAAAGTAAAAACCATATACAGGAAAAAAGTAATGTAATACTCCTGTAGCGATTGCAAATAAAATTAAGCAACCTATCAAAATTGTTGTTCCTTCTCTGTGAAGTTTCATAAAGTATATACTAATAAATAATATAAATAAACAAATGGTACGACAAATATAAAACTATCTAATCGATCTAAAAAACCGCCATGTCCTGGAATAAGGTTAGAGCTGTCTTTTACATTGAAAAATCGTTTTAATTTAGATTCTGTCAAATCTCCCAATGGACCTAATGCTGCAACGATCAAACCAATAATCATCCAGTTTCCGTGCAAGTTCTCTCCAAAATATTTCTGAATTAAGAATCCAGCGATAATGGTGAAAATAATTCCTCCAAAAAAACCTTCCCACGTTTTTGCTCCCGAAATTTTAGGTGCTAATTTATGTTTTCCAATTAAGTTTCCTGTTAAATATGCAAATGTATCACTGCTCCAAAGTAATAAGAAAACGAAAAACACTTCGTAATGCATCACTTTTTCACCTAAATTATAATCAAAACTAGGTAAAGTTAATGCTAAGACAAATGGTGCGATAACGTATGTTAAACCTAAAGTAGCTTTTCCAAAATCGTTCAATAATTCATTGGTTGATTTGAAAATAATATAAATACTAAAAACAAATAAAACTGGAATGATGAAGTACAAACTTTTTAAATGAAAATAGTAATGATTTGAAGTTTCGAAAGCTTCTAAAAATTCTTTTCCATAATATCCAAAAACAACTAAGGCAGCTAAAAGTGCTCCTAATTGATAAAGTTTATTGGTAAGATTAGTGATTTTAAAAAACTCGTACAAACAAAAAAGTCCAAAAACCATCATCAAAACAATCAAACCTTTTGGATCTATCGTTGTCCCGAAAAATATAATAAGTGCGTAAATAAGTCCAGAGAAAGCTCTAATTGCTAAATTTTTCATAGCTAATCTTCAACCAATAACAAATAAATATTCTTCGCGTTGTCTACGTTGGGAAATTTGTGCATATTTTTTCCTCGAATCGAAGTTATTTTAGATGGAAGGTTATCTTTTTTTAATGTTCGTAATTTCTGTAATGCCACACTCACATTTTCCACTAATTGTGACGGGCGTGCATAGATAATAAAATTTGACGGAAAATCAGCAATATTTCTACCATAAGTTTGATGCGCCGATAACATAATACTTCCATCAAAAGCAATCAGAAATTCGCAACTAAGAAAACTAAGCGTATAACGAGAGTCGCATGGATTTTCGACAAAAGGAATATTGACTGAATTAAGAACCTGTTGTAAATTTGGATCAGGACAAATTAATTCGGTTACATTTTCGTAATTGACAATCTCTTTAAGGTTTTTAGAAGCCTCCTCTATATTATCACAAAATAAAAAATGTCCACCACCTACATTAAAATTTGTAGCAAATACTTCATCTATAGAAATTTTTTGGTCAGCATAATTTGGATGAAATAAATCAATGTGATTATCATCTGAATTCTCTGCTGATTTTTCAGTAGCTTTTTTAAGTAGGTTTTTAATTGCTTTCCACATGAAAACTCATGATTTTATATGAAATTAATCAATTACAGCCTAAAGGTAATAAATTTTAACAATATAATAAGAAGTAAAAAAAAAATCGTCCTATTTGGACGATTTTTTCTATTATTTTGAATGAATTTGATTAAATATCATTTCCAGATTCTGGTTGAACAACTTGTTCTGAATCAGCTTCTATAGCCTCTTCTTGTTTTTCTTCGATTTGATCTAATTCGTTTACAAATTTTCTTGGTCCGAAAATTTCTTCCAAATCTTCTCTAAAGATCACCTCTTTCTCAATTAATTTTTGAGCTAAAACATCTAATTGATCGCGATGTTCACGTAAAATATCTTTTGCTCTATCATATTGAGCTTCGATCATTGTTTTTACCTCTTTATCAATTACCTGAGCAGTTTGTTCTGAATAAGGCTTGCTGAAACCATACTCATTTTGTCCAGATGAATCGTAATAAGAAACATTACCAACTTCTTTGTTCAATCCGTAAATACTAACCATTGCAGAAGCTTGTTTTGTAACTTTTTCCAAATCACTTAATGCACCAGTAGAAATATTATTGAAAACAACTTCCTCAGCAGCACGACCACCCATTGTCATACACATTTCGTCTAACAATTGTTCTGTCGTTGTAATTTGTCTTTCTTCTGGCAAATACCAAGCGGCACCTAACGAACGTCCACGAGGAACTATAGTTACTTTAACCAATGGAGCAGCGTGTTCTGTTAACCAACCAATTGTAGCGTGACCAGCTTCGTGATAAGCGATACGTTTTTTCTCAGAAGGTTTAATCACTTTACTTTTCTTCTCTAATCCACCAATAATACGGTCAACAGCGTCTAAAAAGTCTTGTTTTTCTACGACGTCTTTGTTTTTACGAGCAGCAACTAAAGCTGCTTCGTTACAAACATTGAATATATCTGCACCAGAGAAACCTGGAGTTTGTTTTGCTAAAAATTCGATTTCAACATCTTCACCTAATTTTAATGGACGTAAGTGAACGGCGAAGATTTCTTTACGTTCGTTTAATTCAGGTAAATCAACATGAATAATACGGTCAAAACGACCTGGACGCATCAATGCTTTATCCAATACATCAGCACGGTTCGTTGCAGCAATCACAATTACGTTAGATTCTGTTCCGAAACCATCCATTTCTGTTAATAATTGGTTTAATGTATTTTCGCGTTCATCATTAGAACCTGTAAAGTTTGATTTTCCACGTGCGCGACCAATGGCATCAATCTCATCAATAAAGATAATTGAAGGAGATTTTTCCTTTGCATTTTTGAATAAGTCACGTACACGAGATGCACCAACCCCCACAAACATTTCTACGAAATCTGATCCTGATAACGAGAAGAAAGGAACTTTTGCTTCTCCAGCAACAGCTTTTGCTAATAAGGTTTTACCTGTACCTGGAGGTCCTACTAATAAAGCTCCTTTTGGGATACGTCCACCTAATTTTGTAAATTTTTCTGGATGTTTCAAGAATTCAACGATTTCTTCGATTTCTTCTTTTGCACCTTCTAAACCTGCAACATCTTTGAAAGTTGTTTTGATATGATCATCACCTTCAAATAATTTCGCTTTTGATTTTCCGACAGAGAAAATTCCTCCGCCACCTCCAGCAGATCCGCCTCCGCCCATTCGTCTAAATAGTAAGAAGTAGATTAATCCGAAGAAAATTAATGAAATGAAAAGATTCATAAACAAACTTCCAAAACCATTTGAAATTTGTGTGTTAAGAACGGCAGTTTTATTCGGACTCTTTTCTACGTTAGCATAAAAGTCTTTTTCAAAATTTCCTGCATCAGCAACATTGAAAATAAAGTTTGGAGCGCCTGTAGCAAAAGGATTTAAAGTTTCGTTTGATTTTTTAAACTTTTTAAATTCTTCAGTATTCAGAGCTGCGTCCGTTAAATATACACTTACACGTCCTGATTCTTTTTCTAGATTCGCTTCTTTTACGTAACCTTTTTCTACATAAGAAAGGAAAGTCGTACGGTCTATATTTTTAGTAGTTCCGCCGGCACCTCCAATGTTATCAGAAAATAATAGAAATGCAATCAGTAATAATCCAATAATGGCATATATCCATGTAGGATTAAACCCCGAAGGTTTAAAATTATTTTTTTTCAATTTTTTTTTGGTTTCAGTTATGATTAATATTCCATTTCGATACGCGTCTCTACAGCATCACCCCAAAGACTTTCGATATCGTAATATTCTCTGTATTCTTTTTGGAAAATATGGACAATAACATTTGTGTAGTCCAACAAAACCCATTGATTGTTTTGTGTTCCTTCTACATGAAAAGGTCTTTCTGACATTTCTGTTTTTACAGTTCTTTCAATCGAACCTGCTAAAGCACTAACTTGTGTATTCGAGTTTCCGGTACAAATAACGAAGTATTGACAAAATGCATTTTCAATTTCGCGTAAATCTAGAATTGTAATTTCTTCTCCTTTAACATTTGTAATTCCGTCAACAATGCTATCTAGCAAGTCTTTTGTATATTGAGTATCTATCATCTTTTATTTTGTAATTCGCAAATTTAGTGAATCCTTATTAAAGTTTAAACTTTTTAAAATAACTTTAACCACTCTATAAAAATAGTAAAAAAAATGTATTTAATTAGTTTTGATTCTTTGCCTAATACGAATGAATTCTTGGTGGATTTGTCCAAAAAAGATGCCAATAGTTGGACTGTCATACATGCTAAAAATCAAACAAAAGGAAAAGGTTACGCAGGAAATGAGTGGAAAGTTGTCGCTGGAGAAAATTTAACCTTTAGTTTTTTGCTGAAAACGGATTATAGTTTTCAAGAATTAATTTATTTTAACGAATGGATTTCGAATGTTATTTGTCTATTTTTAAAACAATTTCATCCAAAATCTAACGTAAAATGGCCAAATGATATCATTTTAAATGATAAAAAGGTTTGTGGAATATTAATCGAAAATCATCGTTCCAATGGAATTATGAATTCTGTAATTGGAATAGGAATTAATGTCAATCAAGCTGATTTTAATCACTTACCAAAAGCAACATCTATTCGAAAAGTAACTGACAAAGAATATGACATCGAGGAAATTTTGGCAGATTTAATACATTATTTCGAAAATGAATATTCAATTTTAGAACAGAAAAATTTTGAACAAATTCATCAAACTTATTTAGATAATCTGTTTAGAAAAGATGAAATTTCGCATTTTAGATTAGATGGGATAGAAGTGGACGGAATTATTAGAGATGTAAATGAAGCGGGAAATTTACTGATAGAAATCAATCAAGAATTGAGAGAATTTAAGCACAAAGAAATCGAACTTTTTTTTTAATCCTATAGAAAAGGTTATTTTTGTTTATTTAATGGAAGAATTTGTAGTTTTAGTTGATCAGGACGATCAAAAATTAGGATTGATGGAGAAGCAACAGGCTCATGTAGCTGGTTTGTTGCATCGTGCATTTTCTGTTTTTGTATTCAATTCCAAAGGAGAATTAATGATTCAGCAACGAGCTGCGAGCAAATACCATTCGCCAACGTTGTGGACGAATACATGTTGTAGTCATCCGCGCGATAACGAAACCTACGAACAAGCGGCACACAGGCGTTTGGAAGAGGAAATGGGATTTGATTGCGAATTAGAATATAAATTTAATTTCATTTACAAAGCGCAATTAGAAAATGATTTGATCGAGCATGAATTAGACCATGTTTTTATCGGAACATTTGATGATGAACCAAAACTAAATCCTGATGAAGTGATGGCCTATCGTTGGGTAGAATTGGATGATTTGAAAAAAGATATGAAAAAAAATCCTCAGAATTATACAGCTTGGTTCAAAATAATTTTTGAACATTACGTTTCGTATATCGAAGAATAAAAATTTATACAGATGAAGGTTACTGTCAACAGAAAAGCACATTTTAATGCTGCGCATCGATTGTTTAACAAGAATTGGAGCAACGAACAAAATTTTGAAGTTTTCGGAAAATGTTCTTATCCAAACTATCACGGGCATAATTACGAAATTATTGTGGCGGTGAAAGGCGAAGTTGATCCAGAAACTGGTTTTGTGATGAATTTGGACGAATTACGAAAAATTATTGCGATTGAAGTTGAAGATTATTTGGATCATAAAAATCTGAATGTTGATATTGAAGAATTTAAAACTATCAATCCAACTGCCGAAAATATTGTGATTTTGATTTGGAATAAAATTAGAGCAAAATTAGCGACTGATTTAGAATTGAAAGTAACCTTATACGAAACTCCACGTAATTTTGTAGAATACTCAGGCGAATGAAATTAGGCGATCACATTCCAACTTTTTCGTTGGAGGATAACAAAGGAAATTGGTTTAATTCGGACGAATTTTTATACAAAAAATATTTTGTTTTATTCTTTTATCCGATGGATTTTACGCCAATGTGTACAAAAGAAGTATGTCAATTTCGTGATGTAAATGCAGATTTCAATGCTTTAGATGCTGTGATTGTCGGAATAAATGGACAATCAACTTCTTCTCACGAGAAGTTTTATACAAAACATCAATTAAACTTTCCGTTGCTTTCTGATAAAGGAGCAAAGTTATCGAAGTTGTTGGGAATCAAAAAGAAATTTGGCTTAATCACACCGCGAGAAACTTTTGTATTCAATAAACAAGGAAAATTAATTAAACACATTGTTTCAAATGTAGCCGAAACGCACATTGAAGAAGCAATGCAAGCAATAAAAAAAGACCAAGGAAATTAGTTTTCTTGGTCTTTTTGTTTGTATAATAATTTTCTTATGACAACTCGATAAATAAAAAAGATAACCGTTCCAATTGCCGAATAAACCAACATTGTTTGCACATCGCTTTTATCGAACAAATATTTTAGTCCAAATAACACGAAAAAGAAAATGATACTATAAATGATATTTTGTTTCATGTGGTAAAAGTAGGAATTAATTTATTTGTTATAAAGATTCTATGAATCTTTCTGATTTCTATGAC